>JAISWY010000112.1 GCA_031270925.1 Candidatus Symbiothrix sp. | reverse complement strand
GTTTCAGAAAGATATTCAAATCGGTTGTACTCATCGAAACCAAGCCTTCATCCAAGCTGACAACGATTTTCTTCGACGATTCGTAGGAATTGACGTTGAACCGTGTGCCGTGAACTTTGATATCCAAATCGCCGGTATGAATCACAAATGGTTTAGCGTCGTGTTTTACATCGAAATAAGCCTCGCCGTCTAAATGCACTTCCCGTAATTGTGCATTCAACGATTTATTATAGACGACAGTTGTATTTGAATGTAGCCACACTTGCGTGCCGTCGGGTAAAATGACTTTCGATTTTCCGGTAATGGCGAAATAGGTTTGGGTAATCGGTTTATGATTCGTTTTATCCGGCATCCAATAATACATGCCGGCGCCCAATGCAAGTAGCAAAACAGCGGCGGCCGCCACCTTTTGATACCAAGACCGGAAGAATGGAGTTTTCTTTTTAGATTTCTCTATTCGGGCGGAAAGTTCTCTCCAATAATATTCAATATCGGGTTCATAGCCGGCCGTTTTATTTTGTATGTTTTGCCACACCGCCTCCAACTGTTGGAACAGCGGGTGATTATCGTCGATTGCAAGCCATTGTTGGAATCTTGCCTCTTCTTCGTCGGAAAGGCTCCCGCTCAACTTGGCTACAATCAAATCCCATGGAAGTTTATTACTCATGATTTTATTTTGTTTGCTGCTTGTATGACACAAAAAAGACCCTCAACCCTTACGGGGAATCATACAAATCCAAAATAAATTCCGGTATATTTTATTCAACCAACTATTTTCAACCCAAGTATCGCTCGGTAATCGGATAGTTTAAACAATTGTAAAGATTTAGCTCAAAAATCAGGTAGCTGAATTTTTGCACATTTATGCAGTGTCTATAATAACAGCAAAAGGCCCCGATGAGGAGACCTTTGCTGTTTGAACTGATTTCTGTTTTTTTACGGCGCTGTATTATTTATATTCAAATTCGTCGTCATACCACAGAATCTGATTGTTGCTGCCATCCGCACTTATTACCTCAATATCCAATTTCCCGCTCTGTCCGTTGTTTGCCGGCACCTTGCAGGTAAGAGCCCTCGGCGACAAAACGGTTACATTTTCGCACTGCTGAGTGCCTATCCATACCTTAGGAGGCGCAATAAAACGCTTTAGGTCTAATTGATGGTTGTTGTAAATTTCGGTAGGGGTCAGTTTGCGGCTGTAAATGCGAAGAGAGGCAATATCTGCCTGCAAAAATATTTCGTTCCCTCCCCTTGCACCGACATATAGTGGAAAATTGCCAAAGGGAGCATCGGCAATGGCTTCTTCCAGCTCCCAGTCCAGCGAGCCCAAGCTCGTAGTACCTGTGGCCGGTACCGGATAGGGCGGTAACAATTCGCCGTTGAAATATCTCCTAAAACCGGTCGAATCCACAATTGCGGAAAATATCATCGAATGTGTCTGCAGCAAGGTGTCATTTTCATTGTCAAACAGATAAAGCTGCCTATGAAAATAGACCGGATTATAGGTTGACGCGGGGATACCGAAAGCACGATAGCACAAAGAAGATCCTCCATCCAGAAGTTGATGAAAATTGGTATTAAAACCTGCTTCAATAGCGCCATTGTGAAGATTAAAATCGGCTGATGCTTCTATCATTATTCCCCGTTCATGAGTTGGTCGCATAATTATCTCAACCGTGATTTGATCGTAACTGCTGAGGGTAAGGTTGCCGTCAGTAATCATGTAATCGTCGTCGCCATCCAGAATAACGGCGTGAATGTCAAAAGAAGGCTTCTCGCCGTCGCCTTTTGCAGAGAGTAACAAGTCGGGAGCATTGGAATTGCCCGTGAGGTTTTTCCATGTTTCGGCAGTCATGTCGTGAGCCTTATCGCCTTCTCCGATATTGTCTAAGCCGTCATAATGCGCCACCAGACAGTCCTGAAGATATTCACTTGTTGCCGCATAAGGAAACGGAGAATCAGGGCTGCCGTTATAAATGCGAATCCATCCGCCGGCAGATGACATGGAAGTAGGAGAAAGATTTTGTGTGGAGAAAGAAACCGAATTACTCTCCGTGAGGGTACGACAGTTGTCAAGCACAACCTTCATTTTGTGGTTTCCAAGAGAGAAATACGAGGTATATTCAGGCGTTGTGGTGGTTGCAAGATAAGCATTGTCTAAATGCCAGTGGTAAAACTGCGCATCGCCGGGCGCAGTAAGCCCGAATGTAACATTCTCGCCTGCCACAATAGCGTCCCAATCGTTTTCATCCACCGATGTAATTGTCAGACCGCCGCTACCGGTGGCTTTCACTTGATAATCCTTACCTGCCTTCCGCCATTGACTGCCATTCCAGAAATAAACGCCCTCGCAGAAATTCGGACTGATGTTGTAAACGATCATGCCGGTAGCCGTCAAATCCACGTCGGCCTTGGAACCGCCTACTTGCAGGATTTCTAAATCGTCTAATGCTACATGAGGCAAAAGCAAACCCTTTGCTGTGCTTTGTAAATCAAGAACTGCCCCCGCGTGCGGGTCGTCGCTTTCGCCGCGTTCGCTGATTACCACTTGCGCTTTCGCACTTGCTGCGCCCAATATAATGAGTAGCAGCGCTAAAAGATTAAACTTCTTCATTACTAATTTGTTTTTTTATTATTAATTAATACTTTCAACTTCTTGTGTTTAATGATTTTCAGGCTGCAAAGATAAAGAATCAGAATTAATTATGCAAATTTCATACGAAAAATTAGTATTTCTCGGTAATTTTTTTTGTTATTTGGGCAAAACCCTGTGTTTAGCAGAGGCGACAGACCGCAGGTCTGAATAAGAATAACCCCCAATGAAGCGAAGCGATTGGGGGGGTGCGAGAAATACATAGACCACCTCAACCCGAAGGGTTGAATGGCATTGAGCCGGAATATCCATCCACTTGTTAATAGATATATTCAACCCACTTCGGGGTTGAGGGGAGTGTGGTTATTTCTCTATCCCCCAATCGCTTCGCTTCATTGGGGGTTATTAACATTCAGAC
>JAISWY010000061.1 GCA_031270925.1 Candidatus Symbiothrix sp. | reverse complement strand
ATTCTCAATTAAATTTTTCATTCTCAATTCTCAATTCTCAATTAAAAAGTGATGTTTATCCCCAAACTAATCGTGCGGTTATTCGGATAGGCATAAAACGCATAATACGGTTCGGGTTCGGGATCGAAGTCTTTCACTTTATCGAACGTAAAGAGATTGTATCCGCTCAGGTATATTTTAGTAGCCTGAATCCCAATATTTTTCAATATTTTTTCGGGAAGGTTATAGGCCAGCACGATATTTTTCACACGGATATAGGAGCCGTCCATTACCCAAAAATCGGACGATTGGTAGTTGTTGCTGTAAGCGCTCGATGAAGCGAAAGTCGTCAGGCGCGGATATTTGGCAGAGGCGGCTGTTTCGGGCGTCCAAGCTTCGAATGCGTATTTGGTGGCGTTGCCTGTTCCGCTTGTAAAGGGGAGATAGATTTGTTCCATCATGGTAGAATTTTTCACAACCCCCTGAATCAAAGCCGATAGTTCGAATCCTTTCCAAGTAAAACCGAGGTTCAGGTTGGCGACGGCTTCGGGCATTGTCAGCGAACGTCCGATGAAAGTGCGGTCTTTTTCGTCGATCACACCGTCTTCGTAGATGTCACGGTATCGCAAGTCGCCGGGGCGAACCGTACCGAAAGTAGCTTGGGAAGGGATTCCTTCTTTCAGTTTGCCGTTTTCAAAATCGTTTTCGGTAAAAAACCCGATACACTCGTAGCCTTTCATCTGTTCCAACGGACGGCCTTCGGCGGTGTTCCACTCAAAACTTTCGGCTTCGTAGGCCTTGACCAACTTATTGGCGTGCCATATAAAATCAAGTCCTGCAAACATGCCGAAATCTTTTGTTAATTTATCTTGATAGGAAATTCCGGCTTCTACACCCCGACTGTTTACCTGCAACAAATTTTCGACCGGAATGCTGCCGCCCAAAATGCCCGGATAATCGAGTGTCCGCTGATAGAAAATATCCTTGCGCTGTTCGGTAAAATAATCGGCCGAAAGCGAGAGTCGATTGTTGAAAAAAGCAGCATCCAATCCGATATTGCTCAGATAAGCCGTTTCGCCATGCAAAAGATTGTTTGGTGCGCTCAATTCGATGGAACCGGCATCGGAAGCCAGCGGATCGCCGAAATAATAACCCGAAACGCCTACATTCGACCACGATTCGCGGAATTGGAAACGGTCGGTCGGGATACCGTAACGATCGCGAGTTCCGGAACGATCCAAACCTACTTTGCCATAGGAGCCGCGAAGTTTCAAGAACGAAAGCAAAGGATTGTCTTTCAAAAAATCTTCTTCGGTAATAGTCCAACCCAAAGCAGCGGCAGGATAGGCGCGGAAACGGCTTTCGGGCGCATAGACTTCCGTGCCGCTGTATCCAATGGAAAGTTCGGCATAATAACGATGTTTGTAGTTGTAAGCAAGCCGTCCGCCCAAGGAAACGGTTGTGTAATCGGGGATTACGCGATAAGCCCCGTTGTAGATTTGTGCATCGATAATATCGAAATTCAAAACGGCGTCCAGATTATGGTCATTGTTGAATGTCCGTTTGTAGTTGGCATTCAATTGCAGCATCAGGTTGCGGTCTTTTTCTCTCGGCGAATTGGACGAGGAAATGGTGCCGTCCGTTCCCCGCACAGCATATTTGTCTTCGCCGCTGCCATCGTCGGGCAACAGTTCGGAAACGGCGAAACTGCCGATCGTGCGTCCGATAGCGTATTCGTTGTAAAAGTCGATTCCCGCGCGGGCTGTGAGCGAAAGGCCTTTCAGATAATCGTTCAAATCGGCGGAGATGTAAGCGGTAGCATTGAAAATCCGGCGTTGCGTTTCCCTGTAGCCGGAGCGGTTGATTTGCCCGTAAATGTTTCTGGTGTAAGTGGCAGTTCCGCCCAAGGAATTGTCTTTGTTGAAAATGGGATAGGCAAGCGAGGGAGTAATGGCCATCGAATTGAGAATAGATGTAGCATCGTTTCCCGGTTGATGGCGAAATTCCAAGCGTCCGGCCATATCCAAGCCGCCCTTTATTATTTTGCTGACGTCGAAATCCAAGTTTGAACGGAAATTGAAACGCTGATAACCCGTGTTGGTGCTGTATTTCGGCGTTTCGCTTTCGTATTTGTACAGGCCGTCTTGTTGCAAATAGCCTATCAGGACGAAATACCGCGCAAAATTGTTGCCGCCGCGCATCGAAATATCGTAGTTTTGCTGCCATGAGAAATCGCGCAAGGCTTCCTCGTAATAGTTGTTGTTGGGATAGCGGTAAGGGTCGGCTCCGGGCGCTCCTTCCACGGTTTTGCGGTAACCTTCTATCTGGTCGGGCGTAAAGCGCAGCGAGCTTTCGCTGTAACCATCGAGCAATTGGGCTTGATTATACAATTTGGCGTATTCGTAAGAATTGAGGAAAGACGGCAAACGCACCGGCTGCACGATTCCGCTTTGCATATTGAGTTGCAACTGCTGTTTCGGCGTATTCTTCCCGCGTTTGGTAGTAATCATGATTACGCCGTTGGCGCCCCGACCGCCGTAAATCGCCAATGCAGCGGCGTCTTTCAGGACGGTAACGCTTTCTATTTCATTCAAATTCAATTGCGAAAATTCGCGTTCGACATTGTCCACCATCATGATCGGCAGTTTATTGGCGGAAGAGGTATGCAATCCTCTGACATACATGGCCACCCATTCGTCGCCCGGCTGTCCGGGATTGGTGCGGGGGATAACGCCTTTCAAACGTCCTGTGAGCGCGTTGTCGGCGCTGATAGTGGGTGTGTGCGAAAACTCGCTGCCTTTTACGGTCGATATGGCCGAAATAACGTCGCGCGCTTCCTGCTGTCCGAAAGCAACCGGAATAAATTCGCTTTCCCT
>JAISWY010000036.1 GCA_031270925.1 Candidatus Symbiothrix sp. | reverse complement strand
GTCTGATGTTTTTCTCGCACCCCCCCAATCGCTTCGCTTCATTGGGGGTTATTCTTATTCAGACCTGCGGTCTGTCGCCTCTGCGTATCAAAATAAAAAATTCCATCAACAAAGTCAGTATAAAACCCTTTTCGATTGTTATATTATTTTATAAATTCTAATTTCTAACAAATTTGTGAAAGCCAATAAATCGCCAATCGCATGGGTACCGTCTGTCTATTTCGCCATGGGACTGCCTTTCGTAGCGCTCAACATGGTATCGGTATTAATGTTTAGCGGACTGAATATTTCCGACGCTCAAATAGCTTTCTGGACATCCCTAATCATGCTTCCATGGACACTCAAACCGCTATGGAGTCCTTTCATCGGTATGTTCAAAACCAAGAAATTTTTTGTTGCACTGACGCAAATACTGTCGGGCGTCGGCTTTTTCCTCGTGGCGCTTTCCCTGCATCTGCCGCATTTTTTCGCTTTGGCCATTGCTGTATTGTTCGTCATTGCATTTAGCGGGGCGACGCACGACATTGCGGCCGACGGGGTGTATATGTCCGTATTGTCGAAATCCGACCAAGCAAAATATATCGGATGGCAAGGCGCTTTCTACAATCTGGCGAAAATCGTCGCCACTGGTGGATTGGTGTATTTGGCGGGAACGCTGATTAGACGATGGGGCGCCGTCGATGCGTGGGGATGCGTGATGAGCCTTTGCGGTGCTATCCTGTTGCTGTTAGGCCTGTATCACATTAAGATTTTGCCTTCCGGAGCGGAAACGGACAAAAAGACGGTTTCTTTTCAAGAAAGCATGAACGAATTGTGGGAAGTAATCCGGACGTTTTTCGCCAAGAAGCATATCCTTTGGTATATCGGATTTATTTTACTTTACCGTTTCGCCGAAGGTTTTGTAGTCAAGATTGTCCCATTATTTCTTAAAGCGCCTTTGTCCGAAAATGGCTTGGGCTTGAACGAACAGCAAATCGGATTGTATTACGGCACTTTCGGCGCTTTGGCATTTATATTGGGTTCGCTGCTTTCCGGTTATTACGTTTCGTACAGGGGATTGAAAAAGACACTGTTTTTCCTTTGTTGCACATTCAATATTCCGTTTGCGATTTATCTGTTGATGGCTGTTTTTCAGCCTTCCGATGCTTGGCTGATTGCCGGAGGCATTGCATTTGAATATTTCGGATACGGTTTCGGATATGTGGGGCTGACATTGTTTATGATGCAGCAGATAGCTCCGGGCAAGCATCAGATGGCGCATTACGCTTTTGCTACCGGCATTATGAATCTGGGTGTGATGTTACCGGGAATGTTGAGCGGTTTTGTCAGCGATTGGCTGGGATATAAATACTTTTTTATCTTTGTGATGATTGCGACGATTCCTTCATTTGTAATTACTTGGCTGGTGCCGTTTGTGCATCGGGACACAAGACAAGAGCGTCATAGCAGGCCTGACCTGCAATCTTCTGTTAAACAATAAAAATTATTATTATCAATATGGAACAAAATCAATTTATGCCATGGGAGGAACGTCCCGAAGGCTCAAAGGAAATTCTTTGGCGGTATTCCAATAATCCGGTTATTCCACGCAATTTGCTGCCGACATCGAATAGTATTTTCAATAGTGCGGTAGTCCGTTTCCGGGGGGCATACGCCGGTGTTTTCCGTTGCGATGACACCAATCGCCGGATGCGCTTACATGTCGGTTTCAGTCGGAACGGTGTGGATTGGGAGATTCGGCCGGAACCCCTGAAATTCACTTGCGAAGACAAAGAAATCGGCGAATGGGTCTATGGCTACGACCCGCGCGTCTGTTTTATCGAAGACCGCTATTACGTTACGTGGTGCAACGGCTACCATGGCCCGACCATCGGAGTAGCTTGGACGCAGGATTTTGAAACGTTCCAACAATTGGAAAATGCGTTTCTACCGTTCAACCGCAACGGCGTGTTGTTTCCCCGCAAAATCGACGGACGCTTTGCGATGTTGAGTCGTCCAAGCGATAACGGTCATACGCCTTTCGGCGATATTTTTTACAGCGAATCGCCCGACTTGCAATTCTGGGGACGTCACCGGCACGTGATGTCGCCCGCTCCCTTTGAAGAAAGCGCGTGGCAATGCACGAAAATCGGCGCCGGCCCCATTCCGATAGAAACCGCCGAAGGTTGGCTGTTGATTTATCATGGCGTACTGCAATCCTGCAACGGTTTCGTTTACAGTTTCGGGTCGGCATTGTTGGCGAGAGATCAGCCGTGGAAAGTGAAGTTTCGTTCCGGCGCTTATTTACTTTCTCCGCAAACCGGCTACGAATGTGCGGGCGATGTGCCGAATGTCTGTTTTCCTTGCGCCGCCCTGCACGACGAGGCGACCGGAAGAATCGCTGTTTATTATGGTTGCGCCGATACTGTTACAGGCTTGGCTTTCGGCTATCTGCCGGAAATTATCCGTTTTACAAAAGAAACATCTATTATCTGATTTTATCGACGGCGGATATACACATCCTTGCCCTTGATTTCATATTCGATCGGACTGGAATTTTTGAGCAGATGCAAGGCAGTAGCAATACTGTCTTGATTTTTTAATACGCCCGAATAGGTGTTTGCCGGTATATCGGGAGCGAGAATTACATGCACATCGTACAGTCTTTCAAGGGTTTTCCCGATTTCTTCGATAGACGCCTGCCGGAAAGGTATCAATCCGTTGTGCCATACGGCGGCCAAAGCCGCTTGACAATCTTCTTTCACAAGAAGCCGGTGCGTTGTGTGGTTTAATTCGGCTCTTTGTCCGGGCAAGAGAGTAACCATTCCGCCATCGTCGTAACCTCTAACCTGCACCTCGCCTTCCAACAGGGTAATCGTTGAAATATCCGCTTCCGAAGAATTGCTGATATTGAAAACGGTTCCCAATACTTTCACTTCCATCTCTTCGGTTTCGACGATAAAAGGATATTCCGCATTTTTGCTGACCTCAAAATAGCCTTCTCCTTCCAAATGAACCGTTCGCGTTTTTCCTTTGAATTGTTTGGGATAACTTAGTTGGGCAGAGTGGTTTAACCACACGCGGGTTCCATCGGGCAAAACCACCTTTTTCACTTTCCCATTATCTGCCGTTAGAGTTTGCAGAGAGTGTGTGTTTATTCGGTATAAAGAAATTCCCACCGTTAGCATGATAGCAATGGCAGCGGCGGCGGCGTATTGCCAAAACTTGCGTACCAACGATTGCTTAATGTTTGCCTCTTCCCGTTGAATACGGTCGAATAATTTGTCTTTTTCCGTTTGAAAGAATTGCGGGTCGGAATATCTGTCCCGATTTTTTGCCTTATACAACATTTCCATCAGAAATAATTCCCGCTTATTTTCTTCTTTTTCGGAAAGCCATTTATTTATCAACCCGATTTCATCTTCCGTACAATCGTTTTGCAAATATTTTATTACTATACTTTCATCAATATCCATGATTCCTTGAGCTATTATTTGAGTTATTATGTGTACAATATTACTATTTAAACAAATTACTGAAAGAAAATACTTACTTTCTTTTTTAATTTAATACAAAAAACAGGAAAAAAATTAATTGTTTTATCTCATTTCTCAATATTTTTAATGCTTTATATATATGTGCCTCTACTGTTCGGGTGGAAACATCCAATACTTCGGCGATTTCCTTGTTTTTCAATTCGTGCAGGTAACTCAATTTAAATGCTTCGCGGCACTTGTCGGGAAGTTTATTCAGGGCGGCGGCAATCGATCGATGCAGTTCCTGATCTTCCATTTTCCGGATGATTTCATTGTTATCGTCCAATTCATAAAATTTAATCTTATGATTGTACAGTTCAACAACCGCATCCGAATACTTTTCTTCTATTTTATTGTGATTCAGTACATTGATGGCGCGTGTATAGACCAAGCGATATAAATAGGCTTGTATCTTGTCTCCAATCACTACTGTGTCTTTTCGTTTCCATAGTTCCATAAAAACATCTTGAACGATGTCTTTTGCACTGTCTTCATCCAAAAACTGAGTTGCATAGAACAATAATCCCGGATAATATTTTTCAAATATGGAATCGAAATCGGAATATGTCAATTTAGTTTCAATCATTAAAATAATTGTCGAAAGATAGAATATTTCGGGAGCAAAAATAATAAAATATATGACTGCACGCAAGTAAGCGTCAAAAATATTACAAATTGGTCGTCGCCCTTTTCGACAAACTCAAAAAGTAGCATTTTGTTTATTTTGCATCTCCAAATGTCGAAACGAGATTAGTCCGCCATTAACTTTCGGTATCTTACCCGTTTAGGTTCAATATTTCCCAATCGTTGCTTCTTGTTTTCTTCGTATTCCGAATAACTTCCTTCGAAGAAGAACACTTCCGAATCGCCTTCAAAAGCAAGGATATGCGTACAAATCCGGTCTAAAAACCAACGGTCGTGCGAGATGACGACGGCACAACCGGCAAAGTTTTCCAAGCCTTCTTCCATTGCGCGTAAAGTATTGACGTCTATATCGTTAGTCGGTTCGTCGAGCAACAAAACATTGGCTTCCGATTTCAAGGTCAATGCCAAATGCAAGCGGTTGCGTTCGCCGCCCGACAATATGCCGCATTTCTTTTCCTGATCGGCTCCGCTGAAATTGAAACGTCCCAGATAGGCGCGTGAATTGACCTC
>JAISWY010000045.1 GCA_031270925.1 Candidatus Symbiothrix sp. | reverse complement strand
CCGATCCAATCGTGCCTGTGGAAAATTCGCGCAGCATTTATCAGCATTTGTTAAGCATCGACGCGCAGGCTGAATATGTTGAATATCCGAATATCCAGCATGAGGCGTGGGGGCCGGCGTTCAATTCCGCCGATTTTCTCTCGTGGATTTTTGCAAAAACAAGGCAAACGCCCAATGATGAAATGATAGAAATTTCTAATGCAGAAGATTTAAACAATATCAGAAATAATCTTTCGGGAAGTTTTAAATTGATGAATGATATTGATTTAACTTCTTATCTATCCGAAAATCCGGAAGGTTGGCAACCGGTTATGAATTTTGCAGGAAAACTCAACGGCAATGGCAAAACGATTTTCGGCTTGCGCATCAACCGCCCCGAAACCGACCAGCTCGGTTTGTTCGGTACAATCGCAGGTGATGCCGAAATCCGCAATCTCGGAATTGTCGCCGGAGAAATCGTTGGAAATAATAATGTTACAGGGCTTGTCGGCAAAATTCTTTCGGGAAATGTAAAAATCAGCGGCTGCTTCGTGAGTGCCAATTTGACGGGAAAAATCAATGTAGCGGGCATTTTGGCCAATTCCGAAGGTTTTGTGAGAATAGAAAATTGCTACACCACAGGCATTTATCACGCGCTTTCGGGCGGCGACCGCGTGGGCGGAATTTTGGGTCGGGCAGGCGGTACAAATGCGATTATCGACAAATGTTATTCCACTGCTGCGATTTTGAATGAAGGCACACCGAGCGCGGGCGGCATTGTCGGTTCAAACGCAAACAAGCTTACGATTTCCAACTGCGCCGCGATAAACCCTTTTGTAAACGGCGCTTCGGGCAGTTTTAAGCCGGGGCGAATTTTATCCTATTCCTCCAGCGATATTTTTGAAAATAACGTGGCTTTTAGCGGAATGAGCTCGAACCAAACCCTCGCCGCAGGCACGGCAACCAACAAAAACGGCGCAGACAAAACCGCCGCGCAACTTACGCAGCAGGAAACTTTCGCCAACACTTTGGCTTGGGATTTTACAGGAATTTGGCAAATGGGCAATGAATGTTACCCTTTGCCGGTTTTGCGGATATTAGACGATAACTTTCAACCTGACAGCGTTTTATCGCATCTGGTTTTTGACGTGGACATAAATACAAATTCAGCAACCACAGCAAACGGTACAATTTCCGCCACGCAAACCGTTCAGGCGGGCAGCGACGTAAGTTTGCAAATCGTTGCAAATGAAGGCCATATCGTCAATCGGATTTTGATTGACGGGCAAGACCGCATTGCCGATTTAATCGAAACCACTGTAAATTCTTATGAAATCACTTTGCCTTGTGTTTGGAAGAATTACACGGTAGCAGTATATTTCAAAAGCGCCAATCCTGTGGAAATCCGCACGGCGCAGGACTTGAGCGATATTCGCAACAATACGCAAGACGAAGATTTTCGCTTGATGAATAATATTGATTTAACCGATTTTTTGGCAAGTCAAAGTGATGGCTGGCAGCCGATTAACGGTTTTAAAGGAAATTTCGACGGCAACGGTTATGTGATTTCAGGCTTATTTATAAATCGCCCTGCAAGCGATAATATCGGACTGTTCGGCGAAATTTCGGACATAGCCGATATTCGCGATTTAGGCATAATTATTTCCGAAAATAAAATTACCGGAAAAAACAATGTCGGCGGGCTTTTGGGCAAAGTTTCTACGGGGGGAAATGTATTGGTTAGCGGCTGTTTTGTGAGCGGCGATTTATATGCGGTAGAAAAAAATACGGGCGGAATTGTGGGAACGAGTGTGGCGATTCTCAAAATCGAAAATTGCTACTCCACCGGCAATATTCACGGCGCAACGGGCAGCGATAGAGTCGGCGGAATTTTGGGTTTTGGAAATTCTACAAACAATGAGGTTGACAGGTGCTATTCGATTGCCTCAATCTTGAACGAAGGCAGTCCGTCGGCGGCGGGAATTGTCGGTTCAAACGACAACAAAATCACGATTTCCAACTGCGCGGCCATTAATCCGACTATCAACGGTAAAACGACTTCGTACTTTTCCGCTACACGGATTTTGTGTTGGGAAGGAACAGCTTCGTACAACAACAATATCGCTTTCGACAAAATGCTTTGCAACGGTTCCGTAATTACAAGCGGCTCGCTGTGGAACAAAAACGGTGCGGACAAAACCAAAGAGCAACTCCGCCTGCAAGACAGCTACGACACCAACGCATTGGGCTGGAATTTCGAAACGGTTTGGACAATGGGCAATGGCAATTATCCGCTTCCGATTTTGAAGAAAACAGATGCATCCAAGCAAGCCTCCGTTTGCCCGGCTTATTTGCAAGTGGAAACGAGCGTGAAAAATGTCGAATTACCGGATAAATCAGGTAATCAATTAGTGGAAATTTTCGATTTTTCCGGAAGAAAAATAATGCAAGATATTGAAAATCAAATTAATATATCGAATCTTGCCATTGGAATGTACTTTTTCAAATCAGGAAATAAAACAATAAAAATCATAAAACATTAAAAATCATGAAGAACAGAAACATTTTATTAGTATTGCTGGCAGTAAGTTTTTCTTTCGTTAGCGCCCAGAACAAGATTCTTTGGGGTTACGGCGCTAATTTCAGCGGGTATGCCAACAGCGAAATGGGGAAACAAAGCGACCTGAAAATTCTTTCGCACTGGTACAACGGAATTATCGACCACAGTTGGATTTTTGGCTATCCCTCACAAACAATCTCCAATTGGTATGCACAGGGTTACGGCATTCAACTTATGGTGTGGCTCGGACCGGGCGCACATTCAAAATCAATGGATTATGCCGCCGGCGATGTAATAACCGTCAATGGAAAAGATTACTATTTCCCGGACGATTTAGAACGCCTTATCAATGTTTTCAAGGGAAGCGGGCCTGTCTATGGACCGCTTTATGTAGTGCTTTTTTCCGAAATAGAAACGTATGGCTCCGATGTTGCTTATAAAAACAAATTGCAGCAGTCGTATCTCAACTGCGTTCAACTTATCCACAGCCTTTGTCCTTGGGCAGAGGTTGGTTTGGGCTTTGGCGGCTATGGTTGGAACGGCAGCCAACTCAGCACGCGCGATTTGTCGTTTTGGGCGCCATCAATCAATGCAAGCGATTTTGTTTGCACGCAATCGATGCAGCAATACAACAACTGGACGCAACAAACTTATCAGATTCGTAGCGCGGTAAAGCAATTGGGCAGTTACGGCAAACCCGTTATGATTTCGCACTTTGAGATTTGGGAAACGCCCAACATTCTCGAATTTGCACCTCGTCAGTCGAAACCTGCCTTCAAAAGTTTTATGGACAATATGTACACCGAGCAATCGCTCGGCGATTTATATGACGACGGTTTAAGAATGTGGGTTTATACGGGGAAATCTTTTATTCGTGATTTAAGCGGAAGAAATTTCAGCGATACTACTTTCGTTCATAACAACCAAACGATTCATTACGGCGCCATTTCTAATTATCAAGATGTAGCATTCCGTCAGGCGCGCGATTTTCTGAACGCCCACAACGAAACCGACCCTGTGATGCGCCTCGACCATACGCCTGCGCCCGATTTATCCACACGTCAATTGTTGTTGAATTATTCATTTGACGGCGACGATAATAATTTTGCTCCGGCCATCGCTACACAAGCCAATTTCACGGCGAATAATTTAACATTCCCAACGACGAATCTTTCGTTTGCGGTGTATTCCGACAATGCCGATCCGCACGGTGCAGGCGCCGGTAAATGGATTCGCGATACCGGTTATCAGAGTGCAAATATTAATGCCATCAACGTAAAAGAGGCGACAGATGCCGCTAACACAAGCAAAAAGAACGATTATGTAACATTCACGGCAACACCCAAGCCGGGACAAGCGCTTTCGTTGAGCTGGTTAAGTTTCGACATGCAGATGCGCAACGGCTCCAACGTGTCGAATCCGCCGCCGGCATTGGATTATTGCGCGGCTGTTTTCTACCGGAAAGGCGATTATATGTTCCGCATCGGCGACACGTTTAAGGTTTCGGCAGAAACTTCGGGAGCTACGAGCGGATGGACGACCTGTCCGGTCGATTTTTCAAAAGTAAGTTTCAATGCCGGCGAACCGGTGGAATTT
>JAISWY010000328.1 GCA_031270925.1 Candidatus Symbiothrix sp. | reverse complement strand
ACAAGGGCGTTATCGACGGCATCGACGGGCTATACCTCGCGGGGCAATGGATAACTCCCAATAGCGGATTACCGACGGCTGTGCTGGCAGGAAAGTTTGCCGTGCAGCGGATTTGCCGTTTTCAGTCACGTTATCGAACTTCATAAGCGTGGAAGCGTCACGCCAAACGAGTATGATAAAGCCGTTTACGGGTTACAGCAAATTTCAGCCAAATACGACGCGCACAAAAACGCACTCGCCGACGTCAAGCTCACAGCGCCTTTCGATGGTTATGTGCAACAGCGGTTTTATGGCGCCGGCGAAACTGTTGGTGCGGGAATGCCCGTTTTGTCCATGCGCGAGGCCACGACGCCCGAAGTAGAAATCAACATCCCTTCGTCGGAGTTCATCCGGCGTGGAGAATTTGACGAATTTACCTGTACAGTCAATATTTATCCCGATAAAGTCTATTCGTTGGAATGGCATTGAGCCGGAATATCCTTCAACTTGTTAATAGATATATTCAACCCACTTCGGGGCGTAATCCGGTTATTCCAATTTAACCCTGATAGAGGATTATTCAATTTTATTCTTTGCGTTCCTTGCGTATCTTCTTTGCGAGCTTTGCGGTAAAATATTTAACCGCAAGGGACGCAAAGGTTTTGCAAAGGGCGCTATAATTCATTAATTACTCTTTTTATTCCATTTTTTAATAATACCGTTTCTGTCATATTTTTACTTTTATGCCCTCCAAGGAACAGTAATTTCCCGTACAGCAGCCGGTTCGTGTCAGAATAAATTTAAATTTATTTGTCAATTAAGCCGGAAATTTGAAAAAAAGTTTCTATTTTTGCCGACAATAGTTAAATTATCATATTAATATGCCTATAAAAGAAAAATGAGGTGTATATTTTTTCAGATGATTAAGTATTAATGAATTTTATAAAACAAAATACCCCATGAAACGAACGATTTTTCTTTGCTTTTTCCTTCTCTTTGCAAGCTGTTTTTACGCTGCGGAAGAAAATGTAGTCCTGAAAACAGGCAACGGCGATATTTACGGTACACTGTTATTGCCCGATTCCGTCCGGAACATTCCGCTTGCATTATTGATTGCCGGCTCCGGTCCCACCGACCGCAACGGCAACCAAGCAATGATGCAAACCAATACTCTAAAATATTTGGCTGAAGGATTGGAACAGAACGAAATAGCCTCGCTCCGATTCGACAAGCGGGCAATCGGCGAAAGCAAAGACGCCGGATTAAAAGAAGAAGATTTGCGTTTTGAAACCTATGTGAACGATGTGAAACTTTGGATTGATTTATTGGCAAAAGACACTCGTTTTCAATCGATTACGATTATAGGACACAGCGAAGGCTCATTGATTGGAATGTTGGCGGCGATTGATAATCCGCATGTTTCCGCGTTTGTTTCGTTGGCGGGAGCGGCGCTTCCTGCCGATGAAGTGATGATGGAACAGTTGAAAAATCAACCGGCGGCGGTTCTGGAAATGCTTACACCCATTTTTGAACAGTTGAAGCAAGGCCAAACAGTCGCGGATGTATCGCCGATGTTGTTCTCGCTGTTTCGTCCGAGCGTGCAACCTTACATGATTTCATGGATAAAATATTCGCCGAAAGAAGAAATCAAGAAACTGAATATCCCGATTTTGATTGTTCAGGGAACGACCGATATGCAAGTTCCAACGGTTCATGCCGATTTGTTGGCCGAGGCCAATTCGAAGGTCGTAAAAAAAATCATCGAATCGATGAATCATGTTTTGAAGAAATGCGAATCGATGGAGCAATTGGCGCAAACTGCCGTTTATACCAATCCGACCTTGCCTTTGGCCGATGAATTGGTGCCGTTAATCGTACAATTCATGCAATAAACAGACTACATTTTTTCGATCATATTCAACATTCGAACAGTCGCTTTGATGGCCGCACCTGTTTGATCGACGTCCAAGCCTCTGGTTTTGAAGTCTTTACCTTTGAAATTCCAAGAGATAACGGTTTGAACAAGTGCATCGGTTTGTCCGCCGGGAGGAATTGAAACATTGTAGTCGGTCAATGTGGGTGTGGGTTTGTCCAAAAGTTTGTAGATTTTCCACAGCGCTTTGGAAAATGCGTGGTACTGACCGTCGCCCGGAGCGGTTTGCTCGTATTCTGTTCCATCGATCGAAATGCGAACCGTTGCCGTGGGGCGCAGGCCTTGCGTGAGCGAAAGCGAATAATTGACGATATGGATGCGATCGTTGCTTTCCAGTTGCAGCACGTCAGCGATGATGTAGGGCAAATCGTCTTGTGCAACCAGTTCTTTTTTGTCGCCGAGTTCGATGATGCGTTTCGTAATTTTTTTCATTACATCGTCGTTCACATCTATGCCCATCGCTTCCAGATTTTTTTTGATATTGGATTTACCGGACATTTTTCCCAAGGCGTATTCGCGCGAGCGGCCGAAGCGTTCGGGTAGCAAATCATTGTAATAGAGGTTGTTTTTGTTATCGCCGTCGGCATGAATACCGGCGCATTGGGTAAAAACACTGTCGCCGATAACCGGTTTATTGTTTGGAATCCGCAAACCGGAATAGGATTCGACCAAACGTCCTGCGCGGTTTAAAAATTCTTCCCGGACATTGGTTTTTTGTTTTAATTGGTCGTGTATCATGGCTATTACGCTGGCTATCGGAGCGTTACCTGCCCGTTCGCCCAATCCGTTAATCGTGGTGTGAACGCCTTTTATCCCTGCGTGAATGGCGGCAAAAACATTTCCAACAGCCAAATCGTAATCGTTGTGAGCATGAAAATCGAAATGGATATTTGGATATTTTTCAATCATCGTGCGGCAAAATTGTGTGGTGTTGGTTGGATTCAAAATACCCAAAGTATCGGGCAACATGAAACGTTTGACATTCGTATCTTTCAGATCATCAATCAAATAGAAAATATAATCGGGCGAATTTAACATTCCGTTCGACCAGTCTTCCAAATAAATATTGATGGAGATATTCATCGCATCCGCCTTTTTCAACTCGTTATGAATATCGGCCAGATGTTGTTCCGGAGTTTTACGCAACTGTTCGCGGCAATGTTTGAGTGAACCTTTGCAAAGCAGATTCATCACTTTCACGCCGGCGTTTTGAACCCATTGGAGCGAAACATCATTATCGACAAAGCCCAAAACCTCGATCCGGTCGATGAACCGGTGCGATTTCGCCCAGCGAGCGATTTGTTGCACGGTTTGAAACTCGCCTTCCGACACTTTAGCGGAAGCGATTTCCAAACGATCGACATTCAAATCGTTCAGCAAAAAATTGGCGATGTGCAATTTTTCGGAAGCGGCAAAGGATACGCCGGAGGTTTGTTCGCCGTCGCGCAGGGTTGTGTCTAAAATTTCAATCATGTCTTTTGCGTTCTAATTCAAATTTTTCAATTAGATCTTTACGATTCAGCAGGTAATCGATATCGTCGAATCCATTCAAAAAACATTCTTTTTTGTAGGTAGATATTTCAAAAATTTCAAATCTGCCGGTAGCGTTGTTTGTGATTTTTTGATTTTCCAAATCTACGGTCAACGTGATTTTCGGGTTGTTTTTTACCGAATCGAAAATCTCGGCAAGAAAATTTTCCGTAACCGTAACCGGCAAGACGCCGTTATTAAGTTCGTTATTTTTGTGAATATCGGCAAAAAAGCTTGAAACCACGACTTTGAAACCATAGTCGGCAATCGCCCAGGCAGCGTGTTCGCGACTGCTGCCCGACCCGAAATTTTTGCCTGCCACGAGAATTTTACCACTATATACAGGATTGTTAAGCACAAAATCGGCTTTCGGCGAGCCGTCTTTGTTGTATCGCCAATCGGCAAAAAGATTATTAGCAAACCCCTCTCTATCAGTTGCTTTCAGGAAGCGGGCGGGGATTATTTGGTCGGTATCTACATTCTCTATCGGTAGAGGAACGATACTGCTTGTTAATGTTGTGAATTTGTCCATGTTTATTACCTGATAAAATGAAAAGAAAATGGATAATTCCAAATGTTTCCATTTTTGAAAAAATATTAATTAAAAACTCTCATATTAAAATTCTCGCGGGTCGCTCAATTTTCCGGTTATCGCAGCCGCCGCAGCAATAACCGGGCTTGCTAAAATAGTGCGAGCGCAGGGGCCTTGCCGTCCTTCAAAGTTACGGTTGGAAGTAGAAACGGCATATTTTTCCGCAGGCACTTTATCATCGTTCATCGCCAAGCACGCAGAGCAGCCGGGTTGGCGAATTTCAAAACCTGCATCGGCAAGAATTTTATCCAAACCTTCTTCGCGAATTTGCTTATCCACCGCCCACGAGCCGGGAACAATCCACACTACTACATTCGGAGCTTTCTTTTTGCCTTTCACAAATTCGGTGAACGTGCGGAAATCTTCAATCCGACCATTCGTGCAAGAACCGATAAATACATAGTCAACCGGTTTGCCGATCAATTTTTCTCCTGCTTGAAAACCCATATATTTCAGCGATTTTTGGAACGAAATGCGGCTTGCCTCGTCCATGCTTTCTATAGTTGGAATTGTGTCGTTAATACCCATTCCCATACCCGGATTGGTGCCGTAAGTTACCATCGGATCTATGTCTTCGGTATTGAATGTCAGTTCTTTATCGAATACGGCATCGTTGTCGGTTTTCAGTGTGCGCCAATAAGCGAGTTTCTTTTTCCATTCTTCGCCTTTGGGAGCAAATTCACGCCCTTTGAGGTATTCGAAAGTCGTTTCGTCGGGAGCGATCATGCCGCCGCGTGCGCCGCTTTCGATTGAAAGATTACAAAGCGTGAGGCGACCTTCCATTGACAAAGATTTTATGGCATCGCCCGCATATTCAACGAAATAGCCGGTAGCGCCGCCTGTTCCGATTTTAGAAATAATGTAAAGTGCAATGTCTTTGGCAGTTACGCAAGGTTTCAATGCTCCGTTTACACTGATGCGCATTGTTTTCGGTCGCGATTGGAAAACGCATTGTGTTGCCAACACCATTTCCACTTCACTCGTTCCGATACCGAAAGCGACTGCACCAACCGCACCGTGCGTAGAAGTATGCGAATCGCCGCAAACCATTGTCATTCCGGGTAGAGAAAGTCCGTTTTCGGGGCCAACCACGTGGATGATACCGTTTTTCGGATGTCCCATCGGGTAATAGTTTACACCGAAATCGCGGGCGTTTTTGTCGAGCGTATCAACTTGATTTTTGGAAATCGGGTCTTGAATCGGCAATTCCTGATTCAATGTCGGAATGTTGTGGTCGGGCATACAGGTAATTTGCTGTGGACGAAAGACTTTCAATCCCCGCGCACGCAGTCCCGCAAAAGCCTGCGGACTTGTTACTTCGTGGCAGAACATTCTATCAATGTATAATTGCGTGGGGCCGTCAGGCACTTCGGTTACGATGTGTGCGTCCCAGATTTTGTCGAATAGGGTTTTTGACATATTGTTATTTTTTAGTTATTTATAATCATTTTATTGTTAGTATCTAATCCGAAACAGGATTTGAAACCTCGTTTACATAAATCTTGTACAATTACCGGATTTGCCGGTTTCCTGTTTTTGCTCGCAAAATTACACAATTTTCCACTTATTCCCATCCCAAACAACGCAAAATCATATTTCACAGGGTCTTCGGGACAGAACCCGCACAAAACTGCCGTCAATTCTTCTACCGCGCGGCGATCGTTGCTTTTCCGAGTTAAAAGCCCAAGTTCGCGGGAAATATTTGCCACATGAATATCAAGCGGAATATATAAATCACTCGGTTTCAACAATTTCCAAACTCCTAAATCCACAATGCCGTCGTTACGAACGAGCCAGCGCAAAGCCATATTCAAACGTTTCAATGCTGAAGTTTCGTGTCGCAAGGGCAGGCAATTTCGTGTGTTGGTTTTGCCGTTGTTTGCCGATTGCATTTCGGTTTGCAAAGCAGTTGCTATTTGCCAAGCGTTTTTCGCCCGTTTTTTCGCTAAAAAACTTTCAACGCTCTCATTTTCAATATATATTTTGCGGAAACCGTGCAGCATATACGCCAAATCCGGTTCGAAAAAGGTACGATGAATGTTGGCTTTCCCCAATGCGTTAAAATCCTCGTTCATCACAAAATTATAGGGACTGTCGCCCATTTTCGCAAGCATCCGGTCGGAGCTCCGCAGAATCATTTCGCGCTTTCCCCAAGTGATGGACGAAACGACGAACGACACAATTTCAATGTCCTGCAATAGCTCGTAGCGGCGCGGGAACTGTACAGGATCGGTTTTGATAAACGACCGTGTATTAATGAATTGTACCTGTTCGTCGAGAAAGTTTTTCACTTCACAAACTTATTGATAGCGTCGATATAAGCCTCAATCGAAGCCGCGACAATATCGGTATTGGCCGAAAATCCGTAATAATTTACGCCGTTATGCTCGACCTGCATGTGAACTTTCCCTACATCGTCGCTTCCCTTGTTAATCGCTTGAATCAAAAATTCTTGAATGGTCATTTTGCGATGCACGATTTGTTTTACCGCCCGAATTGCCGCATCTACCGGCCCATTTCCCGAAGCTGCCGCCTCGAATTTTTCGCCTGCAATATTTAAGCAAACACTTGCTACGGATTGAATGCCGACGCCCGACGTTACTTGCAAATACTCCAACTTAATTCGTTGTTTATCAGCTCGTTCTTTGCCTGCCAACATCAAAACGTCGTCGTCGTTGATGTCTTTCTTGCGGTCGGCGAGTTTTAAAAATTCTTCGTAAATGCCGTCTAATTTTTCCTGTGAAAGTTCTACGCCCAAAATGCTCAAACGGTGTTTCAGGGCGGCGCGACCGCTACGAGCCGTCAATGCGATGGTGTTGGTATCCAATCCGACATCGTTCGGGTCGATGATTTCATAACTCTCGCGATTTTTCAAAACGCCGTCTTGGTGAATACCCGACGAATGGGCGAATGCGTTCCGACCGACAATCGCTTTGTTCGGTTGTACCGGCATATTCATCAAACTCGAAACCATACGGCTAATCGGATAAATGTGTTTTGTATTGATATTGGTATTGATCGACAATTCCTTGTGGCTTTTCAGAATCATGGCCACTTCTTCGAGCGAAGTATTTCCGGCACGTTCGCCGATGCCGTTAATCGTAACTTCCACCTGCCGCGCACCGTTCAGAACACCCGAAATCGTGTTGGCCGTAGCCATTCCCAAATCGTTGTGGCAGTGCGTTGATAAGATTGCATTGTGAATACCTTTCACATTCTCCATCAAAAAACGGATTTTTTCGCCGTATTCTGAAGGCAGGCAATAACCGGTAGTGTCGGGAATATTGACCACTGTTGCGCCCGCTTTGATAACAGCTTCGACCACTTTGGCCAAATACACATTGTCTGTCCGACCGGCGTCTTCGCAATAAAATTCCACATCTTCGACGTATTTTTTTGCGTATTTCACGCAAGCGATTGCGCGTTCCAAAATTTCGTCCTGCGTAGAATTGAATTTGTATTGAATGTGATAAGGCGATGTGCCGATTCCGGTGTGAATCCGCTTGTGTTTAGCATATTTCAAGGCTTCGGCGGCTACCTCAATGTCTTTTTCAACAGCGCGGGTAAGAGCGCAAACCTTAGGCCAAGTAACTGCTTTTGAAATTTCGACCACCGACTTGAAATCACCCGGACTTGAAATCGGAAATCCCGCTTCTATAATATCCACACCCAAATTTTCCAAAGCCTGTGCCACTTGAATTTTTTCGATGGTATTTAATTGGCAGCCCGGCACCTGTTCGCCGTCGCGCAAAGTAGTATCAAAAATAAATAATTTGTCCATTTTTTAATTTGCTTGATTTAGGGCGCAAAGTTACACGTTATTTTCTATTAAAACAAAAATCAAAAGAAATTTTTTGTAAAATAATTCAAATTGTTATAAATTTCAACTTATTTGTTTTAAATTAAAAGAAAATGCTGATAAATTGTGTTCTATTTCGACCTTGCAAAAGATTTTTCTACTTCCGGTGGCGCATCGGTATTCGGCGTTTCCGTCTTTCCGCCCAATAGATTCCGCCCAAAATCAGCAAAGCCCCCGTGAGCGCTACCGGCGTAATCTGTTCCGAAAAAACGATATACGAAGTAATCAGCGTAACCACCGGATTAAAATAAATGTAATTGGATGTGCGAATCGCCCCTAAATGCTTCAAAGCATGATTCCAAAGCACATAGCACAGCATCGAAGCTAATAACCCCAAAAACAGCAAGTTAAAGATAACTTCCGGTTGCAACAACACTGCCAAACTTGTTTCAATCGGCGAAACGGATGCGAACGGTAAAACAGTCAGCAATCCATAAAAAAACACTTTCCGCGTGAGGAATACTACCGGATAGCGATTGTCCAAACGTTTGAGCAGAATGGTGTAAATCGCCCACAACAATGCGGCGCTCAAACTCAACAAATCTCCTAACGCATTGGTTTTCAAGATGAATTTGCCGTTGAAGATAACCAAAGCTGTTCCCAACAACGCCAATATCGAACCGTAAACCAAGTTCCGGCGCAAGCTTTCGCCTTTCACGAAAAGATGCGACAGTAAGGCCGTGAGTAGGGGAGCGGTGCAAACCAAAAGCGCCACATTATTTATTAAGGTAATTTCTAAAGCCGTGTTTTCGGTCAGGTAATAAAGTGAGCCGCCGGTCAAACCCAAGCCGACAAACCAAAGTTCATCTTTCCAATTATCTGCAAACAGGCGTTTGGGTGAGATAAACCATATAAACAAATAAGCTAACAGGAAACGGTAGAAAAAAATTGCAGTCGGCGAAAGACCGTGGTTGAGCAGGATTTTGGTGGAAACGAATGTCGTTCCCCATACTAAAATACAAAAAACCGCCATGAGATGATGTTTCATGGCGGCAAAAGTAGTGAAATTTTGTGAAATGCAGGGGCAATCCGAACGATAATTAGAATGAATTTTTTAGCGCTGTTGCTCATCGCACTTCTGAACTTAGCCCATCACAACAGTTACTTCATTGGTTTCATTCATTTGATTGAAAGGAATCAAGTTTCCAACAATCGGATTTCCATTCAAACGAATGCTTTGAACACCTTTTTCAACACAATTCGGATTTTCGATTTTAATATTAACCGTTTTTCCACGGAATCGGCGCAGAACGGAAAATCCACTCCAATCGCTTGGAATACAAGGATTTATTTTCAATCCATCGTAAGTCGGTTTGACGCCCAAGATGAATTGCGTAATCGCATAATAGTTCCACGCCGCAGTGCCGGTCAACCACGAATTTTTAGCTTCTCCCGGTCGGAACGCATCTTTTCCGGCAATCATTTGCGAATAAACGTAAGGCTCGACTTTGTGCAAATCGGAAATTTCTTCGGTGTAGGGCGGACAGATTTTTCGATAATAATCCCAAGCGTAATTACCTCTGCCTAAGATGGTTTCGGCAATGATAATCCACGGATTGTTGTGGCAGAAAATGCCTGCGTTTTCCTTGTATCCCGCCGGATAGGACGAGATTTCGCCGTATTCGACCACATATTCCGTAAAGGCAGGATGGTTGAGGACGATGCCGTGTGGCGTATCCAGGTATTGCTTGACGGCATCCAAGGATTTTTGAACGTAACCGTCTGTTAATCCTACTTTTGCCATCGAACACCAGCCTTGCGATTCGATGAAAATTTTGCCTTCCGCGTTTTCTTTGCTTCCGATTTTATTACCGTAAAAATCGTAGGCGCGAAGGAACCAATCGCCGTCCCAACCGTGCTTTTTGACGGCTTCGGTCATCGCATCGACGTATTTTTGGGCGCGGCCGGCTTCGTCGTTTTTTCCGGTTTGTCGGCAAAGTTCTACATAATCTTGCCCGCAAACGATGAAGAGGCCGGCAATCATAAGTGATTCTGCTTTAGAGCCTTCCGTTTTGTTTTCGGTGGTTTGGAAGGATTCGTCGGGATTCCACGAGAAGCAATTCAGATTCAGGCAATCGTTCCAATCGGCGCGACCGATTAAAGGTAATAAATGTGGGCCTAAATTGTTGATTACGTGGTCGAAAGATACGGTCAAGTGATGGAATAGCGATTTTTCCGAACCTTTTTTGTTGTCGAACGGAACCTCTTCGTCCAGAATTGAGAAATCGCCGGTTTCTTTCAGGTAAGCTACCGT
>JAISWY010000282.1 GCA_031270925.1 Candidatus Symbiothrix sp. | reverse complement strand
GCTTTGCATTTATTTTTTGGTTTTGCTTGTGAAATACCGTGCTTCGGCCTATCTGTGGATGGTTGTGTTTGCCGTTTGCTCGGTTGGATTTCTCTATTCGGTCGATTACGTTTTTGATGATGTGTTGATGCCCCACCAAAAAATCCGTATTGAAGTAGCATTAGGCATAGTGGACGACCCAAGTGGGGTAGGGTACAACGTCAATCAATCGAAAATCGCCATTGGTTCCGGCGGATTTGCGGGCAAAGGCTTTTTGAATGGCACGCAAACCAAATTGAAATACGTTCCCGAACAAGATACCGACTTCATTTTCTGCACCATCGGCGAGGAAAAAGGTTTTGTCGGCACATCGATTGTCATGCTTCTGTTTGTCGTTTTAATTGTGCGTTTGATATACTTGGCGGAGCAACAACGTTCATCTTTTCATCGGATTTACGGCTATATAGTAGCCTCGATTCTATTTTTTCATTTGGCGGTAAATGTAGGGATGGTTATCGGCATAACGCCGGTAATCGGTATTCCACTGCCGTTTTTCAGTTATGGCGGGTCGTCGCTTTGGGCGTTTACCATTTTATTGTTTATCTTCTTGCGCTTGGACGCGGGGCGGGAGAATCGTTAATTTTTTTATGATACAAAAAACATTTTTAATCCTTTTTATTTGCACGATATGCATAGTTTCCTGTTTTGCGCAGGAAGATACGTTAAGAGTAGCGGAGCATCCGAAGAAAAGCTTCCCGTATGCTTTTGTCGTTCCATCCGTATTGATTTCTTATGGCGTTGCGAACCGGTTTTCAGACGATTTAAGAAATATCGACCGCCGGATCGACGATAAAATTCAGCAAAATATCGATCGACAATATACTTTCGACGATTACATACGATACACTCCCTATCTTGGAATTTATGCGCTTGATTTGTGCGGTGTAAAAGCAAAACATAATATCGTGGATCGAACGTTGGTAGTCGGTTCATCTCTCTTTTTCTGTATGAGTTCCGTGTATATTACCAAACAATCCACCGGAGTTCTTCGTCCCGATGCTTCCGATAATCATTCGTTTCCTTCGGGACATACGGCGACGGCCTTTCTCGGTGCGCATATTTTGTTTAAGGAATACAAAGACGTATCGCCTTGGATAGGAATTGCGGGCTATACCGTTGCCGCTACCACCGGAACGATGCGCCTGATCAACCGCAAGCATTGGCTCAGCGATGTATTGACGGGTGCAGGCCTTGGTATTTTGAGTGTCGAGCTTTCCTATTTGATGTTGCCGGTTTGGCATAATTTATTTAAGACAAAATTTTCGGATAATAACGTGGTAATCAATCCTTTTATAAATAGCGACGGCGCCGGAGTCGGCGCCGTATGGGTGTTTTGAAAAAAACGCTTTATTGCCGGTAATATTCCAGATTTTCAATCTTGAAATTATGGATAAACGCCTGAATCTTGCGCACTTCCGCTTCGCCGTATTGAATATAAACTTCGGCTGAAGTCTTAAATTCGGGATTGCCGTTCGTATCGTTCAACAACAAATGACCTAAAACGATGTGTCCGGCACATTCCACCAGCCTGCGAGCTTGGAAATCAATGTATTCGTTGTTTTTTGTGTCGGAAACGCGGCTTACCAGTTCTTCGTAAATCTCCGTCATTGCAGCCAAACGGCTTTTCAGTTCGTCTAATTCGGGAGAAAGCGTTTCAGCTTGATATTCTTTGATTTGCGCTAAATAGCTTCCCGTTAAGACGTGGCGAATGGCGGCGACAACTTGCAATTGCGTAGTGCCTTCGTAGATATTTGTGATGCGGGCGTCGCGATAAATTCGTTCGCAAGGATAATCTTTCATAAATCCCGAACCGCCGTGTATCTGAATGGTGTCGTAGGCGTTCTGATTGGCATATTCGGTACACATCGCTTTTCCGAGCGGCGTGAAAGCATCCGACAATTTTTTGTATTTCTTCATTTCGGCGCGTTCGGCCTCATCCAATTTGCGTTCTTTTTCGATGTCTTCCCAGATTTTATATACATCGACGAAGCGGGCGGTTTCGTATAAAATAGCGCGTGAAGCATCGAGTTTAGCTTTAATATTGGCGACCATTTCATATACGGCCGGAAATTCGATAATTGCTTTTCCGAACTGGCGGCGGTCTTTGGCGTAGGCAATCGCCTCACGGTAAGCCGCTTCCGAAAGTCCGACGGCTTGCGCCATGATGCCTAAGCGGGCGCCGTTCATGAGCGACATCACGTAGCGAATCAAGCCGAGTTTTTGTTGTCCGCAGAGATAGGCTTTCGCGTTTTTGTAAGTCAATTCGCAAGTGGGCGAACCTTTGATACCCATTTTGTTTTCGATTCGGCGAACGTTCACGCCGCCTTCGCGTTTGTCGTAGATAAACATCGAGAGTCCGCGACCGTCTTTCGTTCCTTCTTCCGAACGGGCGAGAACCAGGTGAATATCGGCGTCGCCGTTGGTAATGAAGCGTTTAACGCCGTTCAGTCGCCAGCAATTTTCTTTTTCGTCGTATGTAGCTTTCAACATTACGGCTTGTAAATCGCTCCCTGCGTCGGGTTCGGTCAAGTCCATCGACATGGTTTCTCCGGCGCACACGCGAGGAATGTATTTTTGCCGTTGTTCTTCGTTACCGAAGCAATAAAGCGTTTCGGCGCAATCCTGCAAAGCCCAGAGGTTGCAGAAGCCGGCATCGGCGCGAGCGGCCATATCCGAAGCCATGATGAAAGTAACCATCGGGAAGTTGAGTCCGTTGTAGCGGCGGGGCATCGAAAGTCCCATCAAGCCGGCTTGGGTGGTGGCTTTAAGGTTTTCGGCTGTTCCGGGTGCATAGATCACGCGGTTGTTTTCCACTTTGGGGCCAAGGTGATCGACCTCTTCGGCATTCGGAGCGACGATTTCGCCGATTACTTCACCGGCGATTTCCATTACCCGCTCGTAGCTGTCCATCGCATCGTTGAAATCGACGGGCGCGTAGTCATATTGTTTTGCGTCTTCGAAATTGCGTTCTTTCAATTCCACAATGCGGCGCATCAAAGGATGATGCAGGTGGTGTTTTAATGCTGGGTTGTCTAAATAAAAGTTTGACATGATTTTTTTTATTTTTTACAGAGTTTCAATATTTTCGGCGCAAAGATAAATATTTTTGATGAATAAAAGTACCATTTTTAACTTTTGCTACACAGAAATACCTTTTTCAAATACAAATTTACTTATCATTGAACAGGAAAAGCACTAATTTTGCATATAATTTCTTGAGTGTTAATTTTAATTTTTATTTCACATGAAAAAGAGTACATTGTTATTATTAAGCTTGCTGTTATCAGCAGGAAGTGTTTTTACACAAACATTGCCGGAAGGCATGGTAAGCCTTTTGCCTGCGGGAGTAAAGGCGAATATCGAAAACACCCGCAAAGCCTCTCAGTATAAGAATCTGGTGGTTGCCGGTGAAAAATCCAAAGGTTATCAGGCTTTTTTTGCAGCCTCGGAAACAACGCATGGCGAGGAATTGTGGGTAACAGACGGAACAAGTGCGGGAACCCGCATGGTAAAAGACATCAATCCGGGCGACGGCAGTTCGGATATAAACTGGATGGTTCGATTCAACGATAAAGTTGTTTTCGCAGCCAATGCGGGAGACGCCGGCATGGAATTGTGGATTTCCGACGGAACGGATGCCGGAACGTATATGGTAAA
>JAISWY010000268.1 GCA_031270925.1 Candidatus Symbiothrix sp. | reverse complement strand
TTGCGAGGTATTCCGTCCACCAAAATCAATGGCGCCTGTCCCCAGATATTGCCGTTATAGCCGCCGACAAAACTTTCCAAGCCGGAAACGCTGCCGGTAGTATAACTCTTTTGCAGCAGGCCGGAAATGCTGACAACGGAAATTGCATTGGTTATATCTTCCTGCGCAACCGTTCCGAAAGCCACATTTACCAAACTGTCTCTGTTCTCTTGTGCCTGTGTTTCCATAACGCCCAATATGGAGAGGGCAAGGAAACCGGAACATATATTTATGAATTTTCTTTTCATCTTAATTCTCTATTAGCGTTAGATTACCATCCCGGATTTTGTCCAAATCCTTCGTATAAATTTACATCATTTTTAGGCAGCGGAAACCAGTAATGACGGTCGGTAAATTTCCGTTGAAACAATACTGTTTCGCGGATATTTTTCACTTTCGCTTCTTCCGGTTTCGTATAGTCAATCGCGCCGTCGCGGTCGAACTCTACTGCTTTCTTTACTAAATATTTATCGTTCAGAAGCAACATCCAGCGGCGCAAGTCGATAAAACGAAATCCTTCAAAAGCGAGTTCTACGGCACGCTCGCGGCGCACTTCACTCATAAAGTTTTCGGTCGAGTTGAGGAATTTCGAGGCAAGGTGTCCCACGCCTGCACGGTCGCGAATTTTATTGATTGCATCTTCGGCTGTGAGCGAGTAACTGCCTGCTTTGCTTTGCGGCGTTCCGTAACCTGCGGCTGTGGCCTCGGCATACATCAGATACACATCCGCCAAGCGCATAAAACTCAATACCAGCACGTTGTTGTTCTGCCATGTGCTACCGTCATGCATAAATTGCGGACACAGTTTCATATTCAGATAACCCGTTTTGCAATCCGTTTCGTTGCCGTTATTCGCGCGGTACTTCCCGCCGGTGTATAAACTTGCATATTGCTTTTCTTCATCCCAACCACTGTTTTCACTGCATTTCACGCCATCATAAATAATGTCTTTGTAGAAACGCGGGTCGCGGTTTTTCCAAGGATGGGTCGGGTCATAACCCGATTCGGCGTCCGCTTGCGTAATGTCATTGATAGGATAACCGTTTTTCATTCCGTACAAATCCACATAATTGGCAGTAGGCCAGACACAGATACCCGAAGCGTTGGTATAATAGGGACGGTAGTCATTTACCATATTCCACCGCCAGCGGCTGTCGGCTTCCGCCAGATTTTCCTGAAGAATCGTTTCTTTCAATCCGGGAATTTTATTGCTCTGATTGTGGGTGTACATAATTTCCGACCACTGCGAAAAATCGGCTAATTGGTAACGTCCGGTCGATTCGACCAATTGCAGCGCTTCGGCAAACTTATCGGCTGCGCGTTTGCAATAATCCGTATTGTAGGAATTTGAGCCGCCCGACGTGTAGTTCATCAGCGGGCTGCCTGCGTAGAGCAAGGTTTTGGCCTGATATGCCATCGCCATAATTTTATTGATACGCATATTGTTTTTGCCGACAGTCGCTTTACCTGCGGTGGTTTGGTCCCAATCCACAGGAAGCGCTTGTGAAGCACGCTCGAAATCCAATGCGGCTTTATCGGCGGCGGCCTGCCACGTCAGACGCGGTAAAAGCGGCGTTACGTCCGCAGGAATGGCATAATCAATATAAGGCATTCCACCCCACCATTCCATCAAGGTAATATGAAACCAAGCGCGGAAGAAATACAACTGTCCTTCAATCAGATTCCTTTCTTCTTGTGTGGCGTCGGTCAGTTTGTCGAGATTGGCTATCCCGATATTCGCCTTGCGGATACCGTACCAAGCTAAGGTCCACACATTTGCTTTCTTGGAGCGTTCGGTGCTTTTGGGGTCGGCGCTTGTACTTTTGGGATAGCCGAATCGGTTACCTTCCGTCCAGCCCCAAAAGTTGCCGTTATCTACTTGATAGGCAATCATACGTGTTTCGTTGCGTTGCCACTGTTCGTCTTCGCCGTAATTCCAACTCGAATGTGAGTCGTGCGAAGTTACAACCGGAATACAGTTGTAGAGTTCTTCGGTAAAGCCCTGAAAATTTTTGAAATTTTTGTAGGCGTCTTCCGGTTCAATGTCGCTTCCGGGCATTTTGTCCAAATAATCTTCGCAAGAGGCAAACGCTATACAAAGCGCAACCAACGCCATTATTGTTCTATTTATGTATCTTTTCATTTTACTTATATCATTTAGAAGGTTATATCAATACCCAAATTAAAACGCCTTACAGTAGGATAGGCGCCTGACGTAGAACTTGTTCCGTAGTTCGATTCGCGGTCGTCGGGCATTTTTGTCCAAAGCAGCAGATTGTCGCCGTTGAGATAAATGCGAAAGGCGTTCATACCCATTTTCTTAATCCAATTGTTTTTGAAGGTATAAGCAAGTTCGGCATTTTTCAAACGGATATAAGAGCCGTCGTACCAATAGCGTGTACCGTAACCGGCATCATGGATGGTGGTTGCCCAACGCGGCGTCGGCAAAGTAGCGGTGTTCTCTTTGTTCCAATAATCGCCTTCGGCATACGCGACGTGGGCGGTGCTTTGGAAGGTCGGGAAGCGTACTTCGCGGGTTACATTACTTACGCCGTAAAATTGTATGAATGCACTAAAACCTTTGTAATCAAATCCCAAAGAAGCGTTGTAGGTATTTTGCGGCATCGAGCCGTATTGGTAGGGCGCACGGTCGTAAGAACTGATTACGCCGTCGCCGTTGAAATCGACAATATTGTAGTCGCCCGGCAGTTTGTTGGCGTTATTCGCGTCCCATTGGGTAGAGCCGATAAGGTCATCCCAAGTTTGCAGGTTGCCCTGGTCGATATACGAGGTTGTTTGTCCGATAGCATAACCTGCTTTTTTCTGATAGGCGGGGAGCAATTCGGCGTCGTCGCGGAAAATGGTTTTATTTTCGGCATGTGTCATATTGGTATTTGCCCAAAGATGGAGTCCGTTCTCGAACGTGTAATTCAAACGAAGCTCCAATTCATAACCCTTGCTATTCACTTTACCGAGGTTGGCGCTTGGCGCAGTTGCTCCGTAATACGAAGCAATGGAGCGAGAGCCGCCGGCTACGATAATATCGCTACGGGTATCGTTAAAAATATCTACCGAACCGGCAATCAAACCTTTGAAGAAAGAGTAATCCAAACCGAAGTTGCGTTTTTCGACTGT
>JAISWY010000094.1 GCA_031270925.1 Candidatus Symbiothrix sp. | reverse complement strand
TTCCGGCATGAAACAGGTTTTTATCAATCTTAATACATTAACAATATGAAAACAACATTAAAAAACATATTTTGACATGGCACAGAAAAAAGGACAGACAGGAAACCCCAAAGGGCGACCAAAGGGAACACCCAACAAAGCAACCACCAATTTAAGAACGTGGATAAACGATTTGTTGAACAGCAACCGGAAACAGTTTGAAAGCGATTTGAAGCGTTTAGAGCCTCAACAGCGGGTTGCATTATTTGAAAAGATGTTTGCTTATGCAATCCCCAAAATGCAAAGCGTTGAGGCTAAAATAGAACTTGAAAAGTTATCCGATGAGCAATTAGACAGAGTAATTAATGAACTTACAAAAGACTTGGAAAATGAATAGATTGGAAATAACAGACGGCAAACGATATTTAGACAGAGGTACAAAACTGTTGCTGTTGAATATCCTGAAAAAAGGGTACATCGACGACAACGATATATCGTTGTTAAGCAAAAAGATTGTGTTCAATATCAATATTAAGGATTGGATACCGATAGTTTTTAATCAGGAATGATTGATATAAACGAAAAATGAATTATCTTTGCCACTAAATTAATGCCGAAAGGTATTGTTTTTAAATTCACTAAGCACATTAAAAGACGGCGGTTTTTTGGTGTGCTTTTTCATTATTTTGAAATAAGTGGGGATTTTCAGGGGATTTTTTATAAAACAAAAATGCCAACAATCTGATTTATTGATTATTAGCATTTTGTAAAGTACTCGGAGCGGGACTTGAACCCGCACAACCGCTATGGTCACAAGATTTTAAGTCTTGCGTGTCTACCATACCACCATCCGGGCAGACCATTCTGTCATGAAAAAAATTGGAGCGAAAAACGGGACTCGAACCCGCGACCCCGACCTTGGCAAGGTCGTGCTCTACCAACTGAGCTATTTTCGCGTTTTACGGCTGCAAAGATAATACTTTTTTTTTTCCTGCAAGTGTTTTTCCAAAAAAATCGTTTTTGGGGGATGTCATGGCAAGAGAGATAATTTATGACAATAAACGAGAAAATAGAATTTTCGTTGCGGGCGAATGAGTTGTATTTGTTTAAGGCTGTCAATCAGGAGGTTGTGTCGGTTGGATTTCCGCCAACGCAGCTTGTTTTTCAAATGGGCGTAGGAGTGGATGAAACGGAATTTTTGTCATGGAAAAACGGGATTGAAAAAGTCAGAAAATTCGACCTGTCAAACGCTACACCTATGACAAATTGGCATACATAGCAACGGTTCGGGATAATCTATTGATGGAGGACGCCGGCAAGCAGTTCTTGCCATACTGCGGGTTAGGGATTATGAAAACATTACCGGTCATACAATATCCGGCGAAAAATCTTATTGGATAAGCCGCATCTTTTTTTGAAGAGAACGAAGCAACCGCATGGAGACATCTGAATATAATTTAGCTGCATTAAAAAGTCAATAGCACCCCAAAAAAAGATTTAACCAAAAAAAATACCTATTTTTGTGCTTTAATACAAAGCATCATGTTGGAAAATCTTTCCCGGTATAAAATCGTTTTAGGCTCGCAATCGCCTCGTCGTGAGGAATTATTGTCTGGTCTGGACATCCCTTTTGAAGTGAAAACAATGCCCGACATCGAAGAATCTTATCCGCCATCGCTGTGGAAAGAAGAAATCCCTGTCTATATCGCCTGCAAAAAAGCAACAGCCTTTCAAGCCCTGATGAACGACGATGTGTTTCTCATCACAGCCGACACCATCGTTTGGCAAAGCGACAAAGTTTATGGCAAACCGCAGGACGAAGAAGACGCCAAAGCGATGCTCCGTTTCCTGTCGGGAAAAACGCACGAAGTGATTACCGGCGTTTGCCTCACAACCAAAGAACGGCAACAATCTTTTTACGCCGTTTCGGAAGTCAAATTCGCCACATTGGACGAACAGGAAATCGACTATTACATCCGCAAATACCGCCCTTACGACAAAGCCGGCGCTTACGGCGTGCAGGAATGGATCGGTTATATCGGCGTGGAAAGTCTGAGCGGTTCATTTTACAATATCATGGGCTTGCCGATGCGCTTGTTATACAAATATTTAAAAGAATGGATGTAGCCGTTTGGACAATTTCCAAACTTTATCTACCTTTGCCGGACAAAATTAAAAAGGATTTAAACTTATGAATAAATCTCACAAACGAACCCTTATTACCTCTGCCCTCCCTTATGCCAATGGGCCGGTGCATATTGGACATTTGGCCGGCGTATATGTGCCGGCCGATATTTTTGCACGTTACCTCCGCTTGAAAGGAGAAGAAACGCTTTTCATCGGCGGATCCGACGAACACGGCGTGCCTATCGCCTTGAAAGCGAAAGCCGAAGGCGTTACGCCGCAGGAAGTAGTCGATCGCTACCACTATATTATCAAGAAATCGTTCGAGGATTTTGGGATTACGTTTGATATTTATTCGCGTACTTCGTCGAAAATCCATCATCAAACAGCATCCGAGTTTTTCCGGAAACTGTATGACAAAGGCGAGTTTATCGAAAAAACATCCGAACAATATTATGATGATGAAGCCCAACAGTTTCTGGCCGACCGCTACATTACCGGCAAATGTCCCCTCTGCGGCAACGAACGCGCGTATGGCGACCAGTGCGAGGTTTGCGGAACATCGCTAAGTCCACTCGAACTGATCAACCCGAAATCGGCCATCAGCGGTAGCGTTCCGGTTTTGAAAGCCACCAAACATTGGTATTTGCCTCTGGATAAGCACGAAAAATGGTTGCGGAAATGGATTTTGGAAGACCACAAAGAATGGAAATCCAACGTTTACGGACAATGCAAATCGTGGCTCGACACGGGCTTGCAGCCGCGCGCCGTGAGTCGCGATTTGGACTGGGGCGTTCCCGTTCCGGTAGAAGGTGCCGAAGGAAAAGTGCTTTACGTGTGGTTCGACGCGCCTATCGGTTACATTTCCAACACCATCGAACATTCGCCTGACGATTGGGAAAAATGGTGGAAAAGCGACGACACAAAATTGGTGCATTTCATCGGGAAAGACAATATCGTATTCCATTGCATCGTTTTTCCGGCTATGTCGAAAGCCGACGGTTCATATATTTTGCCCGATAATGTTCCCGCCAACGAATTTTTGAACCTCGAAGGCGATAAAATTTCTACCTCGCGAAATTGGGCGGTTTGGCTACACGAATATCTGGAAGATTTCCCCGGTAAACAAGACGTTTTGCGTTATGTTTTAACTGCCAACGCACCCGAAACGAAAGACAACGATTTCACTTGGAAAGATTTTCAAGCTCGCAACAACAATGAGTTGGTCGCCGTTTTGGGCAATTTCGTCAACCGAGCCTTGGTTTTGACGCATAAATTTTTCGATGGGAAAGTTCCCGCTTGCGGCGAATTAACCAATTACGATCGCGAAACCATCGTCGAGTTTGTGCAGGTAAAACACAATTTGGAATCGAATCTCGACCAGTATCGTTTTCGCGAAGCGCTGAAAGAAGCTATGAACTTGGCACGCATCGGCAATAAATATTTGGCCGATACTGAGCCTTGGAAAGTTTTCAAGACCGACTCCCAGCGGGCGGCGACTATTTTGAATATCGCATTACAAATCACAGCTAATCTGGCCATCGCTTTCGAGCCGTTTTTACCGTTTTCATCCGAAAAGATCAAACAACTTCTTAATTGCCGTCATTGCGAGTTTGACCCGCAATCTTCCGCAAACACAGGGGATTCCAACTCTCGTCGGAATGACGGAGAACTAAAATGGAACGATTTGGGCAAAACCGATCTGCTGGCCGCTAATCATCCCCTGAATCAACCGGAATTATTGTTCGAAAAGATTGAAGATGAAGCGATTGAACGCCAAATTAAAAAATTGCAGGACTCCAAAAAAGCCAACGAATTGAAAGCGTATCAAGCCGTAGCTGTCAAACCGAACATCGTTTTCGATGATTTCACAAAATTAGACATTCGCACAGGCAAAGTGCTGGAATGTGTGAAAGTGCCGAAAGCCGACAAATTATTACAATTCAAGATTGACGACGGATTAGGCGGCCGCACCATTTTATCGGGCATCGCGCAACATTACCGGCCAGAAGAATTAATCGGCAAGCAAGTCTGTTTCATCGCCAATCTGGAGCCGCGCAAAATCAAAGGCATCGAATCGCAAGGCATGATACTTTCGGCGGAAAATGCCGACGGGAGCTTGGCGGTTATTACGCCGATGCGGGATGTTTTGGCGGGGAGTGAAGTGAAGTAGGCTTACGTTTTCATTCTCACAACACGGTAACCCATCCGTGGCGATCTTCTGCATCGCCGTACTGAATCGCCCGCAAAGTGTTGTACAATTTTTCGCAAACCGCTCCCGGTTTTCCGTTTTTCGAGAAAACGTAAGATGTGCCGTTGTCCGTATCATCCACCCGTTGAATGGGACTAATAACGGCGGCCGTCCCGCACATTCCGGCTTCTTCGAAAGTAGCCAGTTCTTCCAGCGGAATTTGGCGGCGTTCGACTTTCATGCCCAAATCCTCGGCCAATTGCATCAAGCTTTTGTTGGTAATCGAAGGCAAAATCGAAGTCGATGCCGGCGTGATATAAGCATTATTTTTGATGCCGAAAAAGTTGGCCGGCCCACATTCGTCGATGTATTTTTTTTCTTTGGCGTCGAGATACAAAACGGCCGAATAGCCTTTGGAGTATGCAATTTCGCCCGGGACCAAACTTGCCGCGTAATTTCCACCCACTTTGATGGTGCCTGTTCCAAGCGGCGCAGCGCGGTCGTAATCGCGAAAAATACTCACCGGCGTTGTTTTAAAACCTTCCTTGAAATATGGGCCGACCGGCGTTACAAAAACGATAAACGTGTATTCCTTCGATGGTTTTACGCCCACTTGCGCCGACGAACCAATCAACAGTGGACGAATATATAAGGAAGCGCCGCTTTCATACGGCGGCACAAAGCGCTCGTTGCATTTGACGGCTTCCACGACGGCTTTTTCAAACAAATCGACCGGCAATTCGGCCATCAAAATCCCCCGCGAGGAAGATTGCAGACGCAAAGCGTTCTCGTGCATCCGGAAAATGCGGATCTTGCCGTCTTTCCCTTTGAAGGCTTTTAGACCTTCAAATGCTTCCTGCCCGTAATGCAAGCAAGTCGCCGCGATATGCAACGGAATATATTCCGAATCCGTAACTTCCAAATCGCTCCATTTACCGTCGCGATAGTACATTCTCACATTGAAATCGGTTTTCAAATAACCGAAAGTCAAATTCGACCAATTGATATTTTCCATAATTTTTAAAAATTCAAGTTGCAAATTTACGGGATAAAAACGGGATTTCACAATAAGAAAGGAGAAAAATTGATTGAAGGGGAAAAATTCCGTATTTTTACCGAAATTTGATACAACCATAAATTAAATACAATGAATATTGGCAAGAGACGCCGGAGATTATTTTTGGAATTAAAATATCCGGTTTTCTGATAAAAAATCCCTACCTTTGCGCCTCAATCAACAAACAATGGAAAAACATAAATGTTTAATTATCGGCTCCGGCCCCGCCGGATACACTGCGGCGATTTATACTTCTCGCGCTAATTTGAAGCCCGTCTTGTACGAAGGCATCCAACCCGGCGGACAATTGACGATTACAGCCGAAGTAGAAAACTTTCCCGGCTATCCAGCCGGAATAAACGGCCTGCAAATGATGGAAGATTTGAAACAGCAAGCTCAACGTTTCGGCGCCGAAGTACGATCGGGCATCGTTACGGCCTGCGATTTGTCGAAAAATCCCTTCCGTTTTACCATCGACGGGCAAAAAGAATTAATCGCCGATACGGTCATTATCTGCACCGGCGCTTCCGCTAAATATTTGGGACTTCCCGACGAAGCAAAATACAGCGGCAAAGGCGTTTCGGCCTGCGCTACCTGCGACGGTTTTTTCTACCGCAGAAAGCCGGTAGCGATTGTCGGCGGCGGCGATTCGGCTTGTGAAGAAGCGCTGTATTTGGCCGGTTTAGCTTCCAAAGTCTATCTGATTGTTCGGAAAAACCATTTACGCGCATCCCAAATCATGCAAGACCGCGTGTTGAACCATCCGAAAATTGAAGTCCTTTTTAATACGAATACATTGGGATTATTTGGCGAAGAATTTGTAGAAGGCGCTCATTTAGTGCGTTTTAAAGGCGAACCGAATGAAGAAAAATTCGACGTCGCCATCGACGGCCTTTTCTTGGCCATCGGTCATCGTCCCAATTCAGAAGCCTTCAAACATTATCTTCCGGTAGATGCCGACGGTTACATCAAGACGGAATGGGGAACGACCCGGACGGCGATTCCGGGCGTTTTTGCCGCCGGCGATGTGGCCGACCCGCGTTATCAACAAGCTGTGGTCGCCGCTGCAATGGGTTGTGTCGCCGCCAAGGAAGTGGAACATTATTTAAACAATATTAAAATATAAAAACAAATAAAATGAACGGAAAAATTTTGGTAACAGGTGGGGCCGGATACATTGGCTCCCATACCACAGTAGAATTACAAAATGCAGGTTATGAAGTAGTTATCGTTGATAATCTCTCTAATTCCAATGCAGACGTCATAGATGGAATTGAACGGATTACCGGCATTCGTCCCGCTTTTGAGCAAGTCGATTGTATTGATTTCGCCGCTTTGAAAGGCGTTTTCGACAAACACCAAGGAATCAAAGGCATTATCCATTTTGCAGCAAGCAAAGCGGTCGGTGAATCGGTGCATAAACCGCTTTTGTATTACCGTAATAATATTGTATCATTGCTCAATTTGTTGGAATTGATGTCGGAATATAAAGTAGAAGGAATCGTATTTTCCTCATCCTGCACGGTTTACGGGCAGCCCGACTCCGACCATCTTCCGGTCGATGAAACCGCACCTATTCAACCGGCTTTGTCGCCCTACGGCAATACCAAGCAAATCGACGAAGAAATTATCCGCGATACCATTCACGCCGGCGCACCTTTCAAAAGCATCGTTTTGCGCTATTTCAATCCGATTGGAGCGCATAAAACGGCCGAAATCGGCGAATTGCCCAACGGCGTTCCGCAAAACTTGGTACCGTTCCTCACACAAGCAGCCATCGGCATCCGTCCCGAACTGTCGGTTTTCGGCAATGATTACAACACGCCCGACGGCTCGTGTATTCGCGATTACATCCATGTGGTCGATTTGGCTAAAGCGCACGTCATCGCTATCGAACGGATG
>JAISWY010000008.1 GCA_031270925.1 Candidatus Symbiothrix sp. | reverse complement strand
TTTCGATTTGAAATCCGGCTTGTTTCAAATCGTTCCAAAAATTCGGATACGATTTGCCGACTACTTCCGGATGTGCGATTTGCAGTTCGTTTCTTCGGAGACAGACGGGCGCGAAAGCCATGGCCATTCGATGATCTTCGTAAGTTGCGATGATGGGATGGGCTTCCGGTTCGCAACGTTCGCCATTCCATGCCAATTCCGCATCGGATACAATATGGATAAGATAACCCAATTTTTTCAATTCGGTTTGTAAGGCGCTCAAACGGTCGGTTTCTTTGATGCGCAGACTTTGCAAACCCGAAAAACGGAAAGGTTTATCGAGCAGACAACAGGTAACCGTCAAGGTTTGCGCCAAATCGGGTTCGTTGATAAAATTGCAGGAAAAAACCGGTTGTTTATTTTCTCGTAAAGCGGCGAAAATCGCTTCCACTTGCGCATCGCCTTGCAGACTGTTTTTCTCCAATCCTTGCCATTCGATTTTTGCGTTTGATGTCGCTAATGCCTGAATTTCAAACCAATACGAGGCGGCAGACCAATCGCTTTCCACTTGAAAAGGAATCGGACGATAAGATTGCGGTTCGATTCGGATGCGATTTCCGGTCCAATCGACTTGTACGCCGAATTTCTCCATTAATCCCGCAGTCATTCGGATATAAGGTTGGGAAATGATGTTTCCTTCGAGCTGCAAAGTCAATCCGTTTTGCATCTGCGGCGCAATCATCATCAAAGCCGAAATGTATTGCGAACTCACGCCGCCGTTCAAGCGGATTTCGCCGCCCTTCAAGGTTTTTCCGTGAATTTGCAAAGGTGGAAATCCTTCATTTTCAAGATATTCGATTTCAGCTCCGGTTTGTCGCAAAGCATCAACCAAAATAGCAATCGGGCGTTTTTTCATCCGTTCGGTGCCGGTAATCGTAAAATTGCCGACGCATTGCGAGAGATAAGCCGTTAGAAAACGCATGGATGTGCCGGCTGCTCCAATATCGAAATCGGTTCCGGAAGATTGCAAGGCTTTCAGCAATACTTGCGTATCGTCGCTATCCGAAAGATTTTCGATAGGAAAAGGGCTGTTACTCAATGTATTCAAAATCAAAACCCGGTTGCTGATGCTTTTGGATGCCGGCAACTTAACCGAAGTTTGAATCGTTTTCGGAGCTTGTATGCGGTAAATCATCTAAACGATTTTAAATTTTATCGAATCGGAAAATAAAAAACTTCCTTTCGATATTTTCGGTATCAAAAGGAAGTTTTTATACTGCGGTTTTCAATTTATTTGAAATAGTCTTTCACTGCTTCGTTCGGAACCATTTCTTCTTTGAAAATATATGCGCCTGTTTTCGGCGATTTGACCATTTTTATCACTTTTGAATAAGAACGTCCTTCAGATTTTTCGCGGTATCCCGCCACGGTTTTCTTTGCCATTGTTTATTCGATTTTACTTGATTTCTTTATGAACGGTCATCCTTTTTAAGATGGTATTGTATTTTTTCAATTCCAAACGACCGGTTGTATTTTTTCTATTTTTGGTGGTGATATAGCGGGAAGTTCCCGGCATTCCACTTTCTTTGTGTTCCGTACATTCCAAGATCACTTGCACGCGGTTTCCTTTTGCTTTTTTTGCCATTGTTCGGGTTCTCCTATTTTCTTAATTAATATAACCTTTTTCTGCGGCTTGTTTAATGGCTGCATTTAATCCCACTTTATTGATGGTGCGCAATCCGTTTGCACAGATATTCAAACTTACCCAGCAATCCTGTTCTACCCAATAGAACTTTTTTGTAAATAAGTTCACATCAAATTTTCTTTTTGTTCTGCGATTGGAATGGGAAACATTGTTTCCGACCAACGCTTTTTTTCCGGTAATTTGACAGATTTTCGACATCTTTTTATCTTGTTTTTATTATTTCTATCGTGTATTTTTCAAAAACAGCGTGCAAAGGTAGGGAATAATTTTTTTATATCCAAAAGTTTTTCGGATTAATTCATTATTTTCAATGAAAGACGGCCGGAGTGTTTATTCCACTCCGGCCGTCTTTTCCAATTAGTTTTTATTTTATCACTTTTACAGCGACATTCGTACCGTTGAATTTCAGCACATATACGCCCTGGGTCAAATTAGCCGCCGGCATTGAGAAATGTCCGTTGGCGTTCAAAGCGTATTCCGCTACTTTTTGGCCGGTCAGGTTGTAAACCGCAACCGATTTGGCGGCAGCCGGATAGGTTAATTCAAAGACGCTACCGTTGCGAATTACCTGGGTGGCTTTGGTAGTTACGGTGGAAATGCCGGAAGGATCGTAATCGGCATTTCCTTGTTTTATTTGGATAACCAAAGAAGCTCCCGGAGAATGTATTTTGAGGTTATAATTGCGACCGTCCGTATCGGCAGGCAGGGGATCTACCGTAACAGGCAGTTCAACAACGCCTGTTTCCGTATCGACCAATGCTTCTTCGAAAATAACCCAATCGGGCTTTGTGTCGTCGTACCACCAAGCTTGAGGAAAATAATAACAATTGATATAAAACGATTTTGTTTCGCCTTCCACTGGCGCGTCGAAAAGTTTATCCGTTGAATGTAAGAAATCATGTGTTACATTCATATTGAAAAAGAACGAGGAATACCATCCGAACACGCTTGACAAAGGCGCAAGCAGAAGTTGGCCCTCTGCCGTATATAAAATGTAAGCATAACAATCGCCGGTAGGAGAATTACCGCTTTGTAATATCGGAGCTATCGACGAAACGGTTGACGGATTCAGGTAGTCTTTAAACTCTACTAAAATGGCGTCTTCTATTTCAAGGTATGGCTCGAAAGAAAATGGGATATTGTAATAAACTATATCTTGTTGCGTTTCTTTATCTTTTCCCAGATTCACAGCTTGAACCTCGCTACCCAAACAAGTAGCGGTAGCAATTGTATCTGCCAAATAACCATTTACAACACGATGTATAATAATGTGCATTTCAGCCGCAGGTTGACCGGAAAATTTATAGCTATTAATCCACAACTGATCGAAAATATACTTCGAGAGCGGTTTTTCGAAATAATTGGCAATCCCGTTTAATTTGATTTTTTCTTCATTCCAAAACGGTTCATTGCCCGATCCGAATAGCGTTCCATCCGGATATTGATTGCTGAAGCGTCCAATATCCATTCCCAAGTTTATATCGTAGTTCCCCGCTCCGAGCGTTGTAGGTTCATCCAAACCCTCAATTTGTACTATCGTAGAGCCTCCTGTTTGAAGGTAATTGCCTGCCCATTGATAAGTCGAAGGAATAGCTCCGGTTGCAGAAGCTTCCAATATCGGGAGATCCTTCATCCTCTTCATCGGATAAGTAAGGGTCGGCTGTATATCTTGAAGATCGATTTGATCATAACCGGTTGTTGTTTCCGGATCTGTGAATGTCCAATTAAAATCTTCTGATTCGCGGTTCGAATAATTTCTCCATGTAGCGGGTGTATAAGCGGGGCCGAACAAGGCCGAAACGGTGTAATATTCGGGGGATAAAGTCCAATAAAAATAGCCTTGCGGACGACGATAGAATGCTTCGGGGTGCGGAGGGCTAACTCGGATTTCGTCCAAGCATGCAAAAATTCCACCTTCCTGGATATTGTTACAACGGAATCCAACCATAATATTTTGTCCTACATAGTTCGCTAAATCGATCGAAAAAGAAGACCACGAAGCGCCATAAGCGGCCACGTCGAATAATTGGTCACTGCTGTATGTCTTGGCATCGTCGAGGACCGTCCATACTTTTGTCCAAGACATTCCTCCGTTTGTGGAGATATGTACTTCAATTTCTTGATTGATTTGATCGAAAACAGCCTCTTCTCCTTTAGATGATTCCAACAAGGGATAGTTAATCAACATATATCCCGCATTGTAATTCAATTTAAAGTATAATTTATCGTATTGTTTCGGCGTAAAAGCGGGCGTTTCGAGCCATTCTTCGGATGGCTCGAAAAAGTAAATCTGATCCGTTCCTATATAAGCCGGTTCTATAAAAAGCAAGGTACTGCCGCGATACGGATAAATAACAGCTTTTTTTCCCATAGATACACCGCCTGCCGGTTTCCACGAAAAATCTTCTCCCAACTCGGATAAATCTTCTTTCGTCCAACCCGAAGGGATCCAATATGGGGTCGTTCCATCCCAATCTTCAAAGCCTTCGTACAAGGTAGTGTCGTTAGTAATCGCTTGGGGCGCTTTCTGTTGCGGTTGTGCAACACGCAATTGGCCATTCCCTCGATCGGCTATTTTTTGCAATTGGCTACTTATCTTATCCAAACGCTCGTATTGCGGTTTGGATAACAGGGAAACCCGGTTTTGCACTTGCGGAGCAATGGACGTATTTACTTTCAAGTTTTGCCGTTGCGCTTTGTCCAATTGAACGGGTTGCGCCATCACTGCTTGATGGTCTAATTGCTGAACCGAGTGATTTTTTGCCGATTTGATAACCGTTCCTTTTGATTGAGCGTAGCTAAACCCGACACTCAATAAACAAATTAATAAAGGATAAATTTTTTTCATTTTTTATAATATTATAATAAAACATTTAATTTATATCTTAGCTTTTCTTTATTCCGAAGAATGTGCCGTTGAGTTGAGAGCCGAAACGGATGTATTCAAAATATTCATCGGGAACGGCAATGTAATCTCTTCCCGTAACGGTTATTATATTCCGGAATTGATTAACATCATTCGTTAATAAATCGGCATAATCCCCTACGACGGAAGTGCCTCCGGAATTATTACTGAATCGAAACGCATCGGCACGACCATTTATATTTCCTCTACTGATAACAGGGCTTGCAGCTGCTATTCCCAAGGTCCGTTCTCCATCCAGTTCATAAGAATAGAACACTACTATATAAAGGCTGGAATTGCCGAAGCTATTTGCATTCTTCATAAAGCTCATTCCGGAAAACTCTATATTCTTCATTGTTTTCCCATCTGTTCGAGTGAATGGTTTTGCAGCATACGTCATGAGCGAATCGATGCGGTAATATTCTTCCATCAGGGCTTGGCTTAAATGGGTAAAGTCGTATGTTTCGTTCATCTGAAACAATTGCGTAAAATCGCCCGGCATCACAAAGGGTGGAATGCCGGCCGTTACGGTTCCATTTTCCACACTGAACGTTTCGCTCGCTCTATCATAATGAATACCGGTTATGGTATGTCCTTTCACGGTTACCGGCTGGTAAAAATCGATTCCGTTCTCGTGAAAAGCCAAGCCGTTTTCAACTACTTTCACGCTGTCGTGGTCGTTGATGAATATCTGGTCGAAACGGCGGGTAATTTTATGATAAGCGCCCAAAACAAGATTGGTTCCATCGTCAAATTCAATTACTTTGAAGTATTTGCTCATGGCTCCGTTGGCGAATTTATCCATTACTTCATTGATATTGTTGATATAATCATCCCAATTACCCTCAAATTTAATCAATTGGATTTTCACTCCATTTTTTTTTGCTTGCATGTAGATGGTGTCTTTATCGGCCGAATATTTTTTCCAAAGAAATTCCTTATCTCCGCTCAAACCTTGCCCCATGATGTATTTTCCCGGATCGGCTATATCGGTAAAAACATCATTATAGGAAGCAAAATCCAATACGATTCCGCCTTGCGATTTGTTGATGTCCCATTTACTTGTGTATTTTCCTTGCGGGAACAACGAATCGCCTTGTACGATAACATCCGTTTCATCAAATTTGAACAGGAAATTATAGGCGCCATACGATTCGGGATCGGTGTAATATGTTAATTTCCATCCGTTTTCCGACGATTGCAAGGTTTCGCGCAAGTTAGTCGCCATTTCTTCCAAACGTTGGTAAGCGGGCTTATCGAAAATTTCTTCTTCTTGAAACAAGCACGATTGCAAGAAAGGAAAGCATAACAGGAATGCGAATGCTGTCTTATTGTTTATCTTCATATTGGCCGAATATTAAAAAGTTAAAAAATCCATGCTTGGTACGTCCTTGCCCCTGCGCAGTACGATGTTGCGCATTGTATCGAGGTCGATATTCCACACATCCTTAAAATAAGCTCTAACTATACCTAATTTTTTCTCCATGATCGGACGGCCTTTTTCGCCGCCTTTCGCCCATTCGTTATCCCACCACTCTTGCGTATTGGTAACGTAATAGGAATAGTATTCCACAAAATCTTCGTTGTGGTTCATCATCGAGTAAGCCGAGATAAAGCCTTTTTCCCGATAGGATACGGTATCCCGTTCGTAAATCCAGTTCGAGCCGATGTAGTCGGCGTTGCTTATTTTTTGCCATTCGGTGTCGTACTCCTTGGTTTGATGCAGGATGTGAGCAAATTCGTGGTGCATGGTATGGAAATAGTATTCGGTCAGCTCATCCATATTGATATCGTTAATATCCATCCGGTTCACATCGTAAAGCGTTACTTTCAAGCCGCTTTCGGCTGTTCCCAACACGATGGAACCATCGCCGTTGAAAGCAGGAGAACCTATCAAGTGAATGACTTTGGGAACATAGCGACGCATAAAATGTTTGTTTCCCAATATCTCGTCGTAGGCGTCGATCCACACGTATTTTATTATTTGCGATA
>JAISWY010000009.1 GCA_031270925.1 Candidatus Symbiothrix sp. | reverse complement strand
AATGAATATTTCGGTATTCCGTACAGCAACGATATGTCGGCCACCGTTTACCTGCGAGGCAATGATGTCGAGGAATTTCAGGTTGATCAATCGCAGATGACGAAGAAATATACACAGGAAGCCGTCGATTTTATCCGGAGAAACAAAGAAAAGCCTTTCTTCCTTTATTTGGCTCACAGCATGATGCACGTACCTATTTTTTGTTCCGGCGAATTTAAGGGCAAATCCGGCGCCGGTATCTACGGCGATGCGGTATTGGAAGTGGATTGGAGCGTCGGCGAAGTGGTCGATGCCTTGAAAGATAGCGGAATATTGGAAAATACCTTGATTATTTTTTCAAGCGATAATGGCCCCTGGTTGCAAGAAGGTCCGTTGGCCGGCGAAGCTTTCCCTTTTCGCGAAGGGAAGCATACGAGTTACGAAGGCGGTCTCCGGGTGCCGGCTATTGCTTATTGGAAAGGCAAAATCCATCCGCGCGTGAACAACGACATTATTTCTACAATGGATTGGTATCCGACCATTGCCCATTTGTGCAAGGTTGAAATGCCGGATAGCTTGTGCTTGGATGGCTATGATTTGAGCGGAGCGCTTTTGAATAACGAAAAAAGAGCAAGCGACAGCTATGCCTATTTTCGCAATAATCGAAATGTAACCGGTTTACGGATAGGCGATTGGAAATTATCGTTGCCGAAAGAAGCCATCAAAGGCAATTTTTGGCGAGCTTCCACTGCTGCGCACGATACGGTGCTGTTCAATCTGAAAGAAGATCCTTCCGAAACGATCAATCTTTTCAGGAAATATCCGCAAAAAGCCAAAGAAATGACGGAAGCTTTGGATCGTTACAAAGCCACTTTCGGGCCGGTGCCTCCCGGTTTGGTCGTATCGGGAAATAATCAGCAGAAAGATTTGGACTTGCAGCATAAACAAGCCCGCCAAGAAGCCGAAAAGCAAGGAATAAAAAGCAAAGAAAACCAAATCGACGGATTTATTGATGCGGAAAATTAATCCTCATCGCCGTACTTTTTCTTTAATTTTTGCAATTCTTTTTTTAAATGGACAATCAGTTTCGCGTTTTCGGGAAGGTTGTAGATATTGTGCATTTCCGCCGGGTCGTTTTCCAAATCGTATAACTCCCATTCGGGCGGCAAGTTGTTTTCGTGTGCGCCGTTCATTCCCAAGGCTTTGGAATAATAAAAAATCAATTTGTAATGCTCGGTGCGGATGCCGTAAAGTGCGGGAATGTGATGCCAAATATCATTGTTCATCCAATAGCGGTAATAGATTGATTTTCGCCATTTTAGTGGTGTTTTTCCTGTTAAGTTTTTCCGGAAGCTTTCGCCTTGCATATAATCGGGCTTTCGCAAGTCGGCATAATCGAGGAACAAAGGCGCGAAATCCAGATTCAAGGTCATATCTTGATTTACACTTGCCGGCGGAATTTCTTTGGGATAGCGTATCAGCAGCGGCATCCGCAGAGATTCTTCGTACATTAAGCGCTTGTCGTACCAGCCGTGTTCGCCGAGGAAAAAACCTTGGTCGCCGGTATAGACGACGATCGTGTTTTCCGCCAAACCCGTTGAATCGAGATAAGCCAGCAGTCGCCCGACATTCTCGTCGATTCCCGCAATGCAGCGCAAATATTTTTTGATGTAAACCTGATAGTTTTGACGCCGTTTTTCATCGCGGCTTGCATTAGCCGGAGCGCTTCCTTTACCCAGCATGTACATATTTTCCAATCCGTTGGTAAGCTGTTGGGTATAAGCGCCTTTGCTTTCGTAATTATCCAGCATGTTCGGCGGTTCGGGAATGGTATCGTTTTCCAACAATTGATTAAATCGCTCGGCTGCCAGCCATGGATCGTGCGGTGCTTTAAAATGGCACAGTATGAAAAAGGGCTTGTTTTTGTCTGCGCTTTTCAGGTAATTGAGCGTTTCGTCGGTAATCACGTCGGTCGAATGGCCCGGATATTCGCTTGTTTTTTGTCCGCCGTTTTCGCCTGCCTGCCAATCGCCTTTGCGTATCAGAAGCGGATTGTAGTACCGTCCTTGTCCGGGTAAGATGTTGTAGAAATCAAACCCCTGCGGCTCCGTTCCCAAATGCCATTTTCCGATAATGGCGGTTTGATAGCCCGCTTGTTGCAACTCTTTGGCGACGGTCGGATGATTCACGTCTAAATCGTCGTCGAGCGTATAAACGCCGTTGTTCTGACTGTATTGTCCCGTCAGGATGCAAGCGCGGCTCGGCGTACTGATGGAATTGGTAACGAAACAATTATCCATCCGAACGCCTTCGTTGGCGATACGATCGATATTGGGCGTCGGCAGATAAGACGACAAAATGCCTTTGTAAGCGCTGATGGCTTGTGAAGTGTGGTCGTCCGCCATAATAAAAAGGATATTCGGGCGTGAATCTTTTTGCTGCCCCAGTGTCGAAGTAACCGACAAGCAAACCGACAGGCCTGTGAAAATGGTGTTGCGCATAAGAGAATTTTTTTGCAAAAGAACATAAAATTTGTGATAAAATTTGTCTGCTAACTTGTAAAAAAGGTTTTATAGCTTGTGGATTTTTCCTTTTTGCTTGATTCAAGAACTGTTTCGGGGTCGTTGTCAAGCAGATTGATTGCAGTTTTAAGATGTTGACAAAAATGTACATGATTGCGTCATGCGTGGAAAATGTCCTGTTTTTGAATATTTTTATTACTTTTGTAACTTAAAATTTGAAAGATGACAGTCATATTCGAGGATAATCACCTCATCGCCGTCAATAAATCAAGTTCCGAAATTGTGCAGAGCGATAAAACAGGCGACACTCCAATGTCGGAAACCGTAAAGCAATGGTTGAAGGAGAAATACGATAAGCCGGGCAATGTTTATTTGGGCGTAACGCACCGATTGGATCGTCCTGTTTCGGGCATTGTGCTGTTTGCCAAAACGAGTAAAGCCCTGTCGCGATTGAACGAAATGTTTCGCGACGGACAAATACATAAAACCTATTGGGCGATTGTTAAAAACCGTCCGCCGCAAGACGCTGATGAAATCACACATTATTTGGTTCGGAACGAGAAGCAAAACAAATCCTACGCATACGATGGGGAGAAAGCGAACTCCAAAAAAGCGATTTTATCGTATCAAATCATCGCACAATCCGAACGTTATTATCTTTTGGAAATTGATTTGAAGACCGGGCGGCATCATCAAATCCGTTGTCAGTTGGCGAAAATCGGCTGTCCGATAAAAGGCGATTTGAAATATGGCTTCGACCGCTCGAATCCCGATGGCGGCATTAGTTTACACTCGCGGAAAGTGCATTTTGTGCATCCGGTTTCGAAAGAGGAAATTGAAATTATAGCGCCGGTTCCGGTAAACGACAAACTTTGGCAACAAATGGTATTTGACAGATGATGACAAAGTAAAGATGAACAACAACGGCACAATCGCGCTTTCGATTTCGCTCCAAGGGCATTTTTCACCCTTTTTGTTCTGCCGGCAGATAGCTACATATACCGTTTTTCCGAATCTTTTTTGGGAATATAATCCCCGTGATACTTACTCATAGCTTTTACATTTTAATTATTAATACTAAATTACTTATATTCAGATCTCTTAGTGAGGTTGGTGAATCGTTTGGAAACTTTACCGAATGATTTAGTAACCTTACTGAGCGACTTGTTTCGGAGAATAAGCGGTATGTTCCTGCGTCTGTCATTACTCTAAATCTTAACCTTCGGTTTGTACATATTTTGGGGCGTCAATCCACATTCGTTTTTCATACGGATACTGTATTCCAGTTTACCGACTTCCGGCATTATATTGTTCGACCCGAAAGTAAATTTCACTCCGGCGGCTTTTGCTTTCATGATGATTGCTTTATTGGGAATGTGGTAAAGTTCGTTAATCTCCAATGCTT
>JAISWY010000373.1 GCA_031270925.1 Candidatus Symbiothrix sp. | reverse complement strand
GGTGAGCGCTTCCACTACCCCCAGATAAATCTGGGGGTTATTCACAGGAAACACCTCCGGTGTTTCCACTCGCACGTCTTTCGCTCTCGTTAATAGCACCTCAAAAAAAGAATTAACCTAAAAACAGGTATTCACCGGTTGAATAATCATCTTCGTTTAAGCAATTAGCGATGGCAAAAAGTATCATATATTTGTGATTTTTATCCACTTTTTTTGTGGAATAAGAAAAAGTATTACCTTTGTCACGGTTTAGGGAACTAATAATGGAAATAAAGTTTGATAAAGAGTATTTAAAAGAATTGTACGATACAGGTAAAACAACGGATAAAAAATACCGTTTTCAACCGCAGATTGTCCAAAAGTACCGTAAAACCTTGGATGTTTTAGAATCTGTTGCAGTTGTAGAAGACCTTTTCCGTTACAACGGATTGCGTTATGAAGTCTTGCACGGCGACAAAGAGGGCTTGGAATCCGTCCGCATAAACGAACAATACCGTATCGAGTTCAAAACAAACAAAGTAGTTTCCGAAACAGTTGTAACAATATGTAATATCATAGAATTGTCAAACCATTATAAATAAAGCAATTATGAGTAATTTAGGATATGGATTTACTCCAACGCATCCCGGCGAAGTACTAAAAGACGAAATAGAATATCGCGGTATTTCCCAAACCCATTTGGCAAAACAAATGGGAATGTCGTATAAGGTTTTAAACGACATACTGAACGAGCGGCGACCGCTCACTACTTCAACAGCAATGATGTTTGAAGCCGCTTTGAACGTTCCCGCCGATTCTTTAATGCGTTTGCAGTTGAAATACAATATGCAAGTGGCACAAAGAGACAGCAAACTCAATCAACGCCTTGCAAATATCCGCAAGCATGCTGCAATGTTTTGATAACAATTTTAATTTCATTATGCCTTTTTGTTATCCGTTTGTTACCCACGAAGGAAAACAGGCGGGTTATTTTATTATCTAATTTGCTGATACATAAAGAAAAAGACGAGCTGCAAAGCTCGTCTTAAATGTTTTCAAAACAGAAACAACCTCTTCTTTTATTTCTGAAATGCCGACCGCAACTTAATCGTCGTAAAAATTTTTTTGGTGTGTAGCGGGAAATCGCCTTGCATAATCCAACTGTAATAGCCGGGGTCTTCGCGCAATACTTTCTCGACCAAAGAGCCTTTGTATTTACCGAAATTGATAATTTCCTGTTTTTTGTCATTATAAACTATCCGTCCGGCGAAATCGACATTGTTGGTAAAGGCGGAATATTCCGAGAGAAATTGGATGTCGTTTTGCAAATCGGGATACCGGTCTAATTGTGCTTTCAAGATTTCGTAGGTGGCGTGGGTGTCGGCTTCGGCGGTATGCGCGTTTTCCAAATCCAAATCGCAGTAGAATTTATAAGCGGCCGACAAGGTACGCTGTTCCTTTTTGTGGAAAATGGTTTGTACGTCCACAAATTTGCGTTTCATCAAATCAATGTCCACTTCGGCGCGGATAAATTCTTCGGCCAAAAGCGGAATATCGAAACGGTTGGAGTTATATCCGGCTAAATCGCAACCCTCGATTTGAGCGGCGAGCGATTTGGCGATGGATTTAAATGTAGGGCAATCTTTCACGTCTTCGTCGGAAATACCGTGTATGGCGCTAGCTTCGGCCGGAATCGGCATTTCGGGATTAATACGCCGTGTTCTTGATTCCTCATCGCCGTTGGGAGATACCTTTAAATACGAAATCTCTACAATTCGGTCGGAAACGATGTTGATTCCGGTGGTTTCGAGATCGAAAAAGACGATCGGATTTTTTAGATTCAATTTCATTCGTTCAGCATCATCGGCATTAGGAGCATCAACAATTCTTCGCCTTCTTCGTTTTCCGAAGGAAGCACCAGACCGGCGCGAGAAGGATCGGCCAATTCGATGACTACTTCTTCCGAAATCAAATTGTTCAGGATTTCAATCAAAAGTGTTCCTTTGAAACCGATACTCATATCGACACCGTCGTAAAGACAAGCCAATGTTTCTTCGGCCGAAGTAGCGAAATCGATGTCTTGCGCCGAAATAAAGATGCTGTTTGCCGAATAATGCATTTTAATCAGATTGGTTCCCGCATCGGAAAATACGGTTACACGTTTCAGGGCATTGACCAAACTAACGCGATCGACCGTAACTTTGTAGGGATTGTTGGTCGGAATCACGCCGTTGTAGTTCGGATAGCGGCCTTCAATCAAGCGGCAAACCACCGTAAAATGTTTCATCGTGATATAGGCGTTGTTGGTGTCGAATCCGATAGCAACTTCTCCTTCTTCGCGCGGTAAAATGGCACGCAACAGATTGGCGGGTTTTTTCGGCAAAATAAAATTGGAAACATTGTTGTCGGTAACTTTTAAATTCTTGAAACGCACTAATTTATGACCGTCGGAAGCTACAAATGTGATGTTTTCGGCGCTAATGTCGAAATAAACTCCATTCATGACGGGACGCAGTTCGTCGTCGCCGGTCGCAAAAATGGTGTGGGAAATTCCGGCGAGCAAATCGCTTGCGCTGAGGCTCAATTTAACCGCATCGTCGTTCAGCGGTTTCGATTGCGGATATTCTTCGCCGTTTTGCGCTACGAAATTGTATTTACCGTTTTTATAGAAGATGAACATGGCCAGCGTGTTGTCATTGATTTCAAACACAACGGGTTGTTCGGGAAGTTCTTTCAAAGCTTCCAGGAGGTTTTTGGAGGGAACAGCGAATTTTCCGGCGCCTTCCACGTCATTCACTTCGATGGACGTACTCATGCGCGTTTCGCTGTCGGCCGCCGTGATGGTTAATCGATTGCCTTCCAAATCGAACAAGAAACAATCCAAAATGGGAATGGCGTTTTTGGATGCGATAACCCGGCCAACTGTTTGTAAGTGGCTCAATAATAAATTACTGGATACAACAAATTTCATACTGTATTTATGTGTTTTTATAAATTTATTTTTCGAACTGCAAACGTACACATAAATTTTCGGATTAGCAAAACTTGCGGGGAAAAATCGCTACCTTTGTCGTCATTTTTTTTCAATTTGTAACGAAAACGTCATGAAAATACAATTGCTTGTCATCGGAAAAACAAGTCAGGGTTTTGTAGAGCGTGGTTTAGCGGAATACGCCGGCCGCCTGAAACATTATCTTCCGTTTGAAATGCAGGTTATTCCCGATATTAAAAACGCTAAAAACCTTTCGTTTGAACAAATCAAGGAAAAGGAGGGCGAAAATTTGCTGAAATTGCTGCAACCAACCGATTATGTGGCGCTTTTGGATGAACATGGAATGGAATTTACTTCGATGCAATTTGCGGCTTATATTGAAAAAAAGAAACAAACAACAATCAAACACCTTGTTTTTGTGATTGGCGGGCCTTATGGTTTTTCGCAGAAAATCTACAACCGCGCACAAGAAAAAATCGCATTATCAAAAATGACTTTTTCACATCAATTGATTCGCTTGGTCTTTGCTGAGCAACTTTATCGCGCAATGACGATATTGTGCGGCGAGCCTTATCATCACGAATAGTCCCCGAGCTACGCTGCGCTTGCACGGGGTTATTTAAAGGGGCTGTCTCAAAAGTAATTTAGCCCGGAATAAAGATTGCATCTCAAATGAAATTTTTTAATGATTATCCCCAACCTTAGCCCTAAACTAATTCAAATAAATGACTTCTCAATATTCTTTCATTCATAGTAGCTGGGTGTGGGTTTATAAATACCTCTACCATTCTGTGATAGTTTGCAAAATAGATGTTCTAATCCACCAAGTTGCGTATGAAATAAAACTAAATCCTCTTGTGTTATCAAACATTTTGGCAGCCATTTTTAATCCTTCATTGCCGGAATCAATCAAATCAGATAAATTACTATCCTCATTTTTATAATGTTCAGCTATGGCAGTTATATAGTTATTGTTTACTTCTTTCAGTTTCTTCCAAGCCTCTTCATTTCCATTTTTTACCTGTTGAGCCAGTGCAGCACTTTCATCATCAAGAACCCTCTTTGTAATTTTGAATAGTCTCATTTTTTATTCTTTTAATTTTCTGTATCTATTGCTTTTATTACGTCTATCTGTTTGGCTTTCGCATCAGTTCACTCATTTATACCTGCACTGCCACACCGCCTGCTTCGCAAATCGGGTTGCAGTGCCAGTCGGCATCGTCGTCGAACAGCAAATCAAAGTTTTCGCGGAAATATATTTCCGATTTTTCTACCGTATCGGCATACAGGATTTTGTCGGTAATTCCAAGTTCTGCGGCGGCATCAAGCAAATCGCGATTCGGATTCGGACGGCTTTCGATGTCGATTCCGTGTTGTTCACACCATTTTTTGTAACTCTCGTCCGTCTTTTCCGAACGAACCGTAAGTATCCAGACGTCGTGTCCGGTGTGGATAAGATGCCGCGCAAACTCAAACACGACAGGGTTTGTCAGCGTATCGTCGAAATCAAACGCTATTTTCAGGCGGTAATTGCCTGCTTTGTTTTTGAACATATTTCTGATTTATTTTTGTATGAATATTTTCTTCATTGTAATTTGCAAGCGTTTTTGTCATACCTTGTTGAAAAGTATAATGTGCGCTACGGCTCATTCGCCATAAAAAATCATGGAATTTCCACTCACCGTTTTCTTCCACCGTATCCACTGCGCCGAGTGATTTCCAAAACTCAATAACCCCATCAATACCCGACCCCATATCGACGTAAGCACATAGAAAATCGTCGAATAAATAAGAGTTTGGGTCGCTGTAATATTCGCGGGTTTCATCGCTCCGTTTGAACGCTTCTACGCCGTCTGGATAATACTTTTCCACTTTGGCAAGCGGAATGATAAATGTGTAAAAATGGCTGATTTCCAACATAATATTATTTTTTTGAATGTTTAAGACTGTTGATGATATATTTCCCTGCGCCCTTCACAAACGCAATTCGTCCGGTAAGGGACGGTTTATGTTTCGAAACGTCAATCTCATTTTTATGGCGTTCAACCCATTCGTGCCACAACCACTGTTTGTAATCCAAAAAATCTTCCTCGTTGAGAGCCATAATGTCCTCAAAAGTTAACTCGGTAGCATCTGTTTCAATTACTAAATTTTTCTGTTCCATGATTTTTTATTTTTAAAATTTCCAAACTGCAAAATTACAACACGCTTTGTGAGAATTTTCACAAGCGGTTAACCAAACTTCATTCCAATTTCCTTTTTCCATATATTTTGTCCGCAAGTGATTTTTAATTTCATCGGGAATCGGAAATCTTGGCGGGAACAAATAGGACGACCAAACATACCTTTCCTTACAATCGTCGGTGAAAAAATATACTATGTTTTCTGCATAATCTGAAAAATCAGAACCCGTTATAATGCCAATAGTTACGCTGCCGTCATATTGCAATACCTCAACAATATCTCCATTATTAAATATAAATTCCAACAGGCTTTCACACAACAATTTACCGTCTGGAAGATAAGTGGTTTTTTGGTTTTTTATGTAAGAACGATATTCAAAAGAAGGCGGGAGAACCGGTTCAATAGCCTCCAATTCAATAAGCGCTTTTTCTTCTTCTTCAATTTCAAAAGAGTGCCTGTTTTCTTGAAATGGAAGTTGTTTTATGGTTGCTTCTGCCTCATGAAAGGTAGAATATCTGCCTATTTGGTGTTTCTCCGTTTTGTATGTCGGATAGCCGCAATTCTGCATTTCATCAGGAACTATAAGATTCTCCTTGAGAATGAAAGTATTTATAACTTTCTCTAATTCAGGTTTTTTTTCTTTTTACTCATTGCTTTTTAACTTGTTTATCAATTCTTTCAAAATTTCAACGTCTTGGGCTGTATCCAAAATTAGGTAAAATAAAATGCAAACCTTTTTTTATTATGTATGACGGCATATTTGAATTTTCAAATTTTTGCCCGCATTTCATACAGCGCAGAACATGTTGGCGCCCCATTCCACTACAGTAACTTCTGTGCTGATACGATAACGACACCACCACACCGCCACAGTCACACTGGGTTAGATAATTCTCCGGTTTAGTTTTCCAAATCGTGAGCAATTTTCCCAATGTAAAATTTTGATTTTTTACAGAGCCGAAGCCCGATAAAACCCTGTCATAAAAACCATTGCAAAAATACGCATAATTGTTTGAAATTCAAATATTAATTTGCCCAATGCTTAAAACATTCTTTCCATCCATCTCATCAGGAACACATTATATACACGATAGGCAGTTTTATTCGGCATTTCGATTGTGCAAACCATTTCTTTGTCGATAAGCGCCTGCAATGCCTTTTTTGCCGACGATGCCGCGCCGATTTTATATTTCCGCAGAAATGCCTGCGACTGAGGCTCTGTAACCAATCCTTCTTTGGCGACGGCAAGCAAAAGTTGCCATTGAACAGGACTTAGCAGATTGCGGTACTGCATAAAAGTTGTTTGCTGCAAATTCAACTGCTCGTCGCAAATATGTTTAACGAGTTGAATATCAACACGTCTTTTACCTTCTGCAAATGTGCGTCTGCAAATGGTTTGCGTATAGAAAGTATGCGAAAGCGTCCAAGAGAGAATAAAATCGACTGCATCATCGTCGATTGTGCGGTTGCGTTCTGCAAATTTTTCATGTATGAAGGTGGCGTATTTGTCAGTCGGAATTTCGCTCAGTCCAACCGTTTGCGTACTCGAAAAGAACGGGCGATTTGCGGTATTAAACATTTCGAGCATAAGATGTTTTTTACTGCCGCTGAAAATAAATCTCGAATTTTTGAGCGTTTGAATAACTGTTCGCAACAGTGCTTCCACATTTTTTTCGGGAAAATCGGCGATTTGTTGAAACTCGTCGAGCGCCAGCACAACTTCCACCTGCTGACTGTCTAAAAACACGAGCAGACTCCGCAAAGTATGCTCATATTCTTTTGTCTGCGAGAACTCGAAACGGATTTCGGGCTGTCCGTTCAGGGCGTCGTAAGAAATGACGGGGTGCAATCCTTTGAGAAAGTCGAAAAAACGCTTTCCGATAGTGCGTTTCTCCGGAAATTTCGTAAAAATCGCCAAAGCAAGCGCTTCGGTAAAGTCTTTGAGACAGGTACAAGCGTAAATATCGACATATACGCAGGCAAAACGATTGACCTCCAAATCTTCAAAAAGACGATAAATCAATGCCGATTTGCCTATTCTTCGGGTTGAAATAAGCGTTGTATTTATGCCGTTTTCCATATTTCTTCGCAGCGTAGCAACTTCGTTTTCTCGGTTGCAGAAATACTTTTTTGTTTCATATCCTATTGTAGGAAATGGATTTATGTTCTTTTCCATACAGAAATAATTTTATTTTACGCTGCAAATATACGAATTATTTTTGATTTTTCATCACGCTAAAGGTGTTACGCTAAAAGTGTTATGAAATTTTATCCGCCAGTCTCGCTACCAAATCCTCAATATCCTCTCGCCGTGCAAGTTGCGACAACCAGCGTTCGGGAATGTCGTTGCAGCCGTAGCAAAGT
>JAISWY010000383.1 GCA_031270925.1 Candidatus Symbiothrix sp. | reverse complement strand
CCACTTTCGGCGAAAACCTGCGCTTCTTCTTCTCTTATCAGGTTAATTTCATGTATTGGCGTTACTTTATGTGGAATTTCGCGGGACGGCAAAACGATATTCAAGGACACGGCGAAGTGTCGAACGGCAACTGGATTACCGGAATACCGTTTTTAGATCAAATGCGCGTCGGCCCGCAAGATGATATGCCCGACAGCATCGCTAAAAACAAAGGACACAATAAATATTATATGTTGCCTTTGCTGCTGGGAATTTTGGGAATTTTCTTCCAAGTTTATGCCGGGAAAAAGGGAACGCAGCAATTCTGGGTTACTTTCTTCCTCTTCTTTATGACCGGATTGGCAATTGTTGTCTATTTGAATCAAGAACCGTTCCAACCACGTGAACGGGATTATGCCTACGCCGGTTCGTTCTACGCCTTCTGTATTTGGATAGGCATCGGAACGGTTTATATCATCAACGGATTAAAGAAACTGAAAGTGCCGGAATTGGCAGCCACAATAGCCGGAGTCGTTATTTGCCTGTTGGTTCCGCTGCAAATGGCCTCGCAAACTTGGGATGATCACGATCGTTCGGGACGTTTTGTCGCCCGCGATTTCGGGATGAATTACCTCACGACTTGCGAACCCAACGCCATCATTTTCACGAACGGCGACAACGATACTTTCCCGCTTTGGTATGCTCAGGAAGTTGAAGGTTATCGCACAGATGTTCGTGTGTGCAACCTTTCTTATTTGCAAACCGATTGGTATATCGACCAAATGAAGCGCCAAGCCTACGAATCGGCGCCGCTTCCGATCGATTGGAAAAAATACGAATATGTACAGGGAAAGCACGATATGGCGCATATTCTCGATATCGAGCATTTCCCGTGGCCGGTGGATAAAGTCCTCGACCGCATCAAATCCGAAGACCGCCGCGATAAACTCATTCCTCAATACGGCGTGGAAGCCGATCATATTCCAACCAACAAAATCGCCATTCCGATTAACAAGGAAGCGGTTTTAGCATCCGGCTTGGTAAAACCGGAAAATGCGGATTGGATTCCGCCTTACATGCTGGTTGATTTCAGCGACATGCCGAACGAAAAAGGCGAACCCACCGTGGCGGCGAAACGCTACCTTGTGAAAAATGAAATGATGATTCTCGACATGTTGAAAAACAATGCCGACTGGCAACGCCCGATTTATTTCGCCATTACCGTCGGCACGGAACAATACATGCGCTTGGAACCCTATTTCCGTCAAGATGGTGTAGCTTACCGCGTGATGCCGTTTGAAACCACGAAATACCAACCGGTGAATTTGGATACTCTCTACAACAACGTGATGAACAAATACCAATGGGGTAACCTCGAACAACCGGGCTTGTACTTGGACGAAAACTGTATGCGGATGACACGCACTTTCCGCATCATTTTCAGTCAGTTGGCGCAACGCTTGGTCCAAGCGGGCGATATGGAACGCGCAGAACAGGCCGTCGATAAATGCTTGCAGGTAATTCCGTCCTACAACGTGCCTTACGATTACTATTCCACCGGCGAACTGGCCGATGCTTACCACCGGATGGGCAAGGAAGAAAAAGCCAACAAGCTTTATACCGAACTGGCCGATATTTCGATGCGCAACTTGGATTGGTATAACCGTTTGAGCAAACGCCAATACGCATCCATAATCGAAGATATTCGTCGCGATATGTATTTCATGCAATATATCCTCTATTATTTTGCGGAACAGGATAAAGAAAAATTCAACGATTATTCACAACGATTCGGCGACTATATGCAACGTTATCAAATAGTTACGGGGCAACAACAACGGCAGGGCGGATTTAACCGATAAAGCATTATGTTGATTGAACGCCCGCCCTTTCTTTATCGAGCGCTGTTTCCCGGCGCTCACTGGCGATTTAACACGCACGAAAAAGGCGTCTATCTCACGTTTGACGACGGCCCTATTCCCGAAGTAACGCCTTGGGTATTAGATCTTTTGGATAAATACCACATCCGAGCCGCGTTTTTTTGTGTGGCCGATAATGTGCGGAAACATCCCGAAATTTATCAAATGATTCAAGACCGGGGACATCTCATCGGAAACCACACTTTTCATCACTTGCAAGGTTGGAAAATGCGCACAAAAACATACATGCACGATGTCGAGGAAGCTGAACAGTTGATCGAAAGTTCACTTTTCCGCCCGCCGCACGGCCATTTGCGAATGCTCCAATTCTTCCGTTTGCGAAAAAAATTCCAAATCATCATGTGGGACGTGGTTACGCGCGATTACAGTCGTTTGCAAAGCCCCGAAATGGTGCTGTTCAATGTAAAAAAATACACACGCAACGGTTCGATTATCGTTTTCCACGATTCGTTGAAAGCCGAAGAAAAGATGAAATACGTTTTGCCGAAAGCCATCGAATGGCTTATTTCCGAAGGTTATACATTCAAATCGATCGACGATGAAATTTGACTTGTACCGGAAAATCCGTTACCGACGAGGTTTTGGCGTTCATTCTCCGTTTGTCTATAATTTGATAAACCAAGTGATAAACGAAAAACATTCGTATTATGCTTTTGAAGAAATCGAAAACTTTAGAAAAACGATTGAGAATGGGAACGATACAATCGCTTCCATTACGCGCAGTGAAACGCAATCGCCCGCTTACGGCGCTTTATTGTTCCGACTGGTAAACTTTTTCAAATGTAAAAACGTTATCGAAATCGGCGCCTCAACCGGAGTAATGGGCTTGTATTTGGGTATGACTTCCCGTTCGCAATGCAATTGCCTCTTATTGGAGGAACGAAGCGGATTGATGCTATCGCTGCAAACTTTTATTTCGGCGCGGCATCTGTCGAAAATCCGGTGTGAAGAAGGAAATTTTTTGAACACAATACCGGATCTGCAACATCAAATCGAAACAGCCAACTTGATTTTCCTCAACCAAACGCCACTTACAAACGACGCGCTTGGGGGATTGATTAAACCGTTTATCAATCCAAAAAACATATTGGTTATAGATGCCATCGGCCGGAACAACGAACGGAAACAGATGTGGAAGCAATTGCGAGCGCATCCTCAAACCCGCGTAATGATTGATTTGGATGTGGCGGGATTAGTCTTTTTCAACGAGAGACTGCCAAAACGCACGTATAAAGCATATTTAAAACATGGAAAAAAGCAAAATTTACACAAAAACGGGCGACCACGGCTCCACCTCTTTAGTCGGTGGAAAAAGGGTTCCCAAAACACATCCGCGCATCGAAGCTTACGGCACCATTGACGAGCTTAACTCCTTCGTAGCTTATTTGTTGGAAGAAATAGACAACGAATCCGACCGCCGTTTTCTGGTTTGGATACAAAACCAATTGTTTGTTCTGGGCGCTTATTTGGCTTCCGAAAAAGAATTGGATAACTGCCGGATTTCTTCGGAAGAAGTCGAAAAACTGGAACGTGAATTGGACGCCATCGACGCGATTTTACCAAAACTCAATTTTTTCGTTCTGCCCGGCGGATGCAAAGCCAATGCATTAGCCCACGTATGCCGGACGATTTGCCGCCGCGCCGAACGCTGCATTTATCGCCTTTCGGAAACGGAAAATATCGAACCGCTTGTTTTACAATATGTTAATCGGCTTTCGGATTATTTTTTTCTCTTGTCGCGAAAACAAAATATCGCTTACCGGATTGAGGAAATCAAATGGGGATAAAGACGGCTAAATCTTTTTTGAGTTGCTATTGACTTTTCAACGCAGCTAAATTAAAATCAGACGTCGAGTCACCTGCAAAACCCTGTGTTTAGCAGAGGCTACAGACCGCAGGTCTGAATGTTAATAACCCCCAATGAAGCGAAGCGATTGGGGGGTGCGAGAAATACATCGACCTCCTCAACCC
>JAISWY010000313.1 GCA_031270925.1 Candidatus Symbiothrix sp. | reverse complement strand
GTGGTTAAAAATAATAGAAAAAATTACCATAGCCAGACAATCAGTGCGACAATTTGAATGCACCCCTTTTGAGACAGCCCTTGTTTTTTATCCAAAAAGTTCATTATCTTTGCAACCGGTATTCACAATTCAACGAAATGAAAAAACTAACTTGGATAAGCATTTTCTGGATGATGGCGGTATTCGGCTTCGGTCAAAAATTTGTGTGGCAAGCCGAAGTCAATTCTTTTTTCGACAATACCGAATTTGACGGTTCGACAGTGCAAACGCCCCAAACCATGGCCGGCCTGCATGTAGCGCCCGAAGTCGGATTTTCATGGCAAAACAGGCATCGCATCTTTGTGGGATGCAACGCCATGCACGAATACGGCAGTTTGAGAACCGTCGATTATCTCGATCCGGTCGCTTATTATGAATACGACGGCAAACCGTTTCGGTTTTACATGGGAGCCGTTCCTCGTAAAATGTTGCTGGAAAAGTATCCGCGCATGTTTTTTCAAGATTCGATTACGTTTTACCGGCCTGTCATCAACGGATTTTTCTGGGAATACGCCAAACCGGACGGATTCCTCAATATTTGGCTCGATTGGACGGGACGAAAAAGTTTCGACCGGCACGAAGCCTTTTTCATGGGCTGGTCGGGACGATACGGATATTCGATTTTTTATGCGCAACATTTCGGTTACATGTTCCACTATGCCGGAGTCGATAATCCCGCAATACGCGATCCGGTACACGACAACGGATTGGTACTGACTTCACTGGGAATCGATTTATCGCAAAAAACAGGATTTGAAAAAGCCGATTTCAACATCGGCTGGTCGGTAGGACTGGATCGTGATCGTGGCGAACATGCTTGGCATACGCCGATGGGATTGCTTTCCGAACTCCGCATCGAATACCGCGGCTTAGGCTTGTTCAACACTTATTACAAAGGCCGTGGACAACAATTCTTTTACGGCGCTTACGGCAACCGGCTCTATTGGGGCGATCCGGTTTATCGTGCCGACGAGTACAATCGCGCCGATTTCTACATTCAATTCCTGAAAACCCAAGAAGTGGAGGTGAAATTCGTTTGTTCGCTTCATTTCGTTGAAAACCATCTTTTTAACGAACAGTTACTTCAAGCTTCGGTCGAATTGAGCAAGTTGAAAGCAACGAAAAAAACGCCCGCCTACCGTTATCTATGGAGTAATTGGTTTTGAAAGAAAAATGATTACCTTTGCAAATCTTTTTGAAACTCATCATGCAAGCAATAAATTTACAAGGCTTGGGAGTGGCGCTGATAACTCCTTTTCAATCGACCGGCGAGATAGACGAAGACGCATTGTTGCGAATAGTCGATTTGCAATTGCAAAACAAGGTCGATTATTTAGTGATCTTGGGAACAACGTCCGAAATGCCGACCCTTTCGACCGAAGAACGCGACCGGATAGTACGCTTGGTCGTCGAACGAGTAAACGGTAAAATTCCGATTATCGTAGGATTAGGAGGAAATAACACTTTGAAAACCGCCCAAAGACTGCAAAACTCTGACTGGACGGGAATCAGCGCGATTCTTTCGGTAGTTCCGTATTACAACAAGCCTACGCAGGAAGGTATCTATCAGCACTACAAATACTTAGCCGATGTTTCGCCCTTGCCGATCATCTTGTACAATGTGCCGGGACGAACGGGCGCAAATATGTCGGCCGAAACAACTTTGCGCTTGGCGCGCGATTCGAAAAACATTGTTGCCATCAAGGAAGCATCGGGCAATCTGGAACAAATCAAACAAATTATCGACAATAAACCGGCTGATTTTCAAGTAATTTCAGGCGATGACTGTCTTATTTTGCCGCTGGTGAAAATGGGCGCTTCGGGTGTGATTTCGGTGCTGGGTAACGCTTTTCCGAAAGAAACCCGGCTATTAACGCACGCCGCCTTGAACAACGATACAGCCACCGCCGAAGGCCTGCATCTACAGTTGAAAACCTTGTGCGAATTATTGTTTATCGATGGAAATCCGGCCGGAATCAAAGCCATACTACATCATAAAGAATTGATTGAAAACAAATTACGTTTACCATTAGTTCCCGTAACGGAAACGACTTACACTCAAATCGGGCAGGCGATACAAGCCCTTCAACAGTAAAGAATCATTCCAAAAAATACAGTTCCGAAGGAATCATCCGTTTTAAAGGGGTAACATTCACGTCTTTCCCGATGCGGATGCCGTATCGTCCGAAAGCCATTTCCACGGTTTTGTAGGCCAGTTCGGGATGGTTATTGTCTTTACTCAAATGGCACAGCCAGATATTCCGCAAGTGCAAATCGAAATTGGCGGCTAAAAATTCGGCCGTTTGCGTATTGCATAAATGGCCGTTGCCGTTGGTAATCCGGTCTTTCAAAAATTCGGGATATTTGCCGTTCTGCAACATCTCGCTATCGTAATTGGTTTCGATAATCAGGTGGTTGGCGATTTTCGCATAACTTGCCACCGTTTCGCTGATATGCCCGACATCGGTCGCCAAAACGCATTTTTGGTCTTTATACTGAACGAGATAACCTACGCAATCGGTTGCATCGTGAGGCACTTCAAAAGCTGTAATCTTAAAATCCTTGATTTGTACGGGCTGTTCCTTTTCCAACACTCGGCGTGAAAGATAAAGTTTCTCGTCGATGTAACAACTGTTTTCGATTCCGTTGTGAACCGCCTGGGTAGCATAAATCGGAATACCGCATTGCTCGCCCAAACTGCCTACCGATTTAATATGGTCGGCATGGTCATGAGTAACGAAGACGGCCATGATTTGTTCCATCCCGACTCCGTACTCTTTCAATGTTTTTCGGATACTCCGGCAACTGATGCCGGCATCGAGCAAAATTCCGTATTCGGGAGTTCCTATGTAATAGCAGTTTCCGCTGCTTCCACTAGCTAAACTTAAAAATCGTAACGACATTTATAACTGTTTAAGGGATTATTTATCAAAAAAGTTTGCAAATTTACGAAAAAATCCAAAATTTTATTGCAAATCTATGCCTTTTGTCGGAAAAAAAATCATAAATTTGCAACTCGTTTGTCAAAGAAACAATTATAAGAAAAATATATATCCATGAAAATACCATTTTCACGTGTTTTATTATTGATTTTTGCCGGCTTTTTTACGGCATGTAATCAGGGTGAAGGCTTGGGCGGATCGTCTTCCATCGAAGGTTATGTTTATAATGTGGTGCATCAAGACGATAATTATTCGTTTCGCACCGATACTTTTCCTGCCGTCGGCAAAAAAGTCTATTTAAGTTTCGGCGACGAAGCGCATGTGGGTGAAGATACGGACGCCGGACAAAACGGCTATTTCCGTTTCGATTATCTGCACGAAGGTAATTATAAGGTATATGCCTTGTCGGAAACGCAATTCGGCGAAAAAACGGCTGTCATACAATCGGTTAAACTCGGTAAAGGAACGGTTTTGGCGCCTGCGATATACATTCATTCCGGCGATGTTTACAACACGGCCATGGTTCAAGGGAAAGTGTATGTAACCTACTATAACAAAGATGATTTGGTGATAATAGGCAGCAAATACGAATTTCCGGCGGTAGATACGCGCGT
>JAISWY010000293.1 GCA_031270925.1 Candidatus Symbiothrix sp. | reverse complement strand
AAACCTTCTGGTTTGATGCCGAATACTTTTTCCGCATCTTCCTCATTTCCAAGGATAATGTCGCAACCTTCTACCAAAGCGGGCATGATTTCCGAAGCCGATTTGCCGTATTTCCAAAGGTTTTTGCGGTAATTCAAATCGCAAGAAACCGTAACACCCATTTCGTTGGCGATTTTGATGGCTTCCAAGCAAGCATCGGCGGCTTCTTGCGATAAAGCGGGCGTGATTCCCGTCCAGTGAAACCATTGCGCATCCTTAAAAATCTCACGCCAGTTGATTGTTCCGGGTTGAATATCGGCAATCGCAGAATTAGCGCGGTCGTAAACCACTTTTGAAGCACGAGCAACCGCCCCTGTTTCAAGAAAATAAATACCTACACGGTCGCCTCCGCGAACAATATTCTGCGTTCCCACATTGTATTTCCGCAAATCGGAAATGCACCATTCGGCGATGTCGTTTTTCGGCAAGCGGGTAACAAAATCCGTTGGGATGCCGTAATTAGCCAGTGAAACAGCCACATTCGCTTCACCACCGCCAAACGTGGCGTTCAACGAAGTCGATTGTATAAAACGTTGATAATCGGGCGTTGCCAGTCGCAACATGATTTCCCCGAAAGTTACTACTTTTTTCATTGAGTATAATTTATGTTATAAATGATTAGTAATTTCAATATTTTTTAGCAGATGATTTGCTTGCGCTGACAATACTCCCGGATAATCTCCAGCATCTCCGCCCCAAACTGCTCAATCTTCTTTTCGCCGATACCGTGAATTTTCAAAAGCGCTTTTTTATCCGTAGGCAGATAATGCACCAATTCGTATAAAGATTTCTGTGAGAAAATATTATATGCCTGCAATTCGAGTTCGTTGGCTTTGTCCATTCGCCACGATCGCAAACGATTGAATAATTCGGGATGCTCGCCCGTATTTTCATCGATAACCGGTTTGCGCACTTCTTTGGGAGCCGGTTTTTGAATCGCCGCTATCGCTTTGGCTTGCAAATAGGGAGTTAATTGAAAACCGTTTTTACAAGCCTGCAAACATACGTTTTTGATGCAGCTTTCTTCATTCAAACGGTTGATGGCATCGTTTAACTGCTTCTTAATCGTTTTGTTATCAATATCCAAATCGACGTCAGACAGTTTTTCCGAAAGCAATGTTCGTATTTTTTCCGAGAAATAAGCCGCCGCCTGTATGATGCGTTCCTGCAAAGCGGCATTTTGTTCCACATCCGGTTGTTGCGGCCACAAACGGTCGATTTGCGAGCGAAAACGGTTGGAAACTTCGATAATTTCCGTTTGAATCGGAACAAGCAATCGCCGGAACAAATCCAAAGTGGGTTTGGGCAATGCACCCGTATTTTCATTGGCGATTTTTTCGATTTGTACAATGCGATTCCGGAACGACACAAATGTAAAAAGTTCTTTGAGCGTTTCGTATTGATAAGTCTCCCGCGCCGATTGCAAGCGTTCTTCGTTGGGCTGATTTTCTTCGATATATTGCGTAAATCCACGAATCGTCTGGTCGTTGATGATGCTGCGTTGCGAAATGGGCGTGCGTAAAACCATGCCTTCCAAGTTTTTGCAACGACTGAGCGCCACATAAACCTGACCGTGTGTGAATGACGATTGCGCATCAATCACAGCTCGGTCGAATGTCAATCCCTGACTTTTGTGAATCGTTATCGCCCATGCCAATTTGAGCGGATATTGCAGAAAAGTACCTTCCACGTCCTCGCTGATTGCATTGGTTTGTTCGTTCAAAACATATTTCACGTTTTCCCACAGCAGAGGCATAACTTCGATTTCTTCCTCATCTTCAGGACAATATACATATATAATATTGTCTTCGATGCGACCAATCCGGCCGATTTTTCCGTTATAAAAGCGCTTTTCGGGCGATGGATCGTTTTTTACAAACATCACTTGCGCTTCTTCTTTCATGATCAATTCCGCATCCGTCGGATAAGAATATTCCGGAAACGAACCGGTTATTTGCGCCCTGAAATGATGTTTCGGAGTTTTCAAAGCTTGTAACTTGCTGTCGTTGAGACGTTGCGCTTGTGCGTTATGCGTACAAAGCGTGATATATCCTTCGTTATCGTCCGGTTCGAAATTTGCAATGTAGCGTTGGTTCAAAACGGATAAAGCCGCTTGGTCGAGTTTGTTTTCGCGCACTTTATTGAGAATCGAAATAAAATGGTCGTCTTGTTGGCGGTAAACGTGGGTCAATTCGATGCTGATAAAAGATGTAGCGCGTAAAGCGCTGCTGCTGAAGAAGTAAGGAGTTTCGTAATATTGGTTCAGCCATTCGCGCTCATCTTCTTTAACCACCGGAGCCAATTGCTGCAAATCGCCGATCATCAGCAATTGCACACCGCCGAAAGGTTTGGCAGCATTTCGGAAGCGGCGCAAAACATGGTCGATTCCATCGAGCAGATCGGCACGCACCATGCTTATTTCGTCGATAACCAATAAATCCATGCTGCGGATAATATTGATTTTTTCACGGTTAAAACGCATCTGGTCAGCCTTTAAGCGGTCGATGCCGATAATCGGGCCGAAAGGCAATTGAAAAAACGAGTGAATGGTAACGCCGCGCGCATTAATGGCCGCTACACCAGTCGGAGCCACGACGACCATGCGTTTCGGAGCCGTTTCACGCAGATGATGCAGAAATGTTGTTTTGCCGGTACCGGCTTTTCCGGTTAGGAAAATGTGTTGTCCGGTAAACCGAACATAGTTGTCAGCAAGTTCAAGTGCTTGGTTTGTTTGCATATTCGGTAATTATTTAAAATAAAACGATGCAAAATTACGAAAAAATACCATATACCAACCGCTTAATGAAGATTTTTGTGCTTTTGAGAGGGCAAAATTGCTATTTTCTACAAAATAATCCCTTACGCTTCCCGAATGGGATTAACGCTTGCTTAGTTGCATCTTAACAACCGGCAGAGCGGGGAATATCTTAGAAAG
>JAISWY010000198.1 GCA_031270925.1 Candidatus Symbiothrix sp. | reverse complement strand
AAACAATCCACCCGCCCGAAGTGTTGGAAAAAGCCGACACCGTTTCCCAAACGTCTTTCGGAACGTCTGTTTTAGCAGTCTTGACTTCAAAATTGTCCCACTCAATGTCTTGAAGGTGTTCCAATAATTGCTGTTTGGTCATTGACTTGCTGTATCCTATGTTTTGAGATTCGGACATATACCTTTTTCTGCAAAAGTAGTACTTTTTACTGAAATATCAACAACGTCGCAAAAAAAATTAGGGGTTATAATCCTTGACTACAACCCTTAACCGCATCTGCTATCTATCCGCAAAACAGCCACAGAAATTCTTTGTACGTGTCATAAAAACAGGTCTAATATGTGATTACTTGCGTTTTCTTTTATTCTGTTTTCGGCGTATTCTATATATTCCGAATGTATTTCAATGCCAATATATTTTCTGCGTAATTTTTGAGCGACAACGGCTGTTGTTCCGCTACCGAGAAATGGGTCAAGCACAATGTCTCCCTCTTTTGTAAGCATTTTCATAATTTCCTGAATGATAAACTCAGGATAAACAGCAGGGTGAATGTTGCCTTTTATGGTTTCAACATTGGATTCTATCACATCTTTTTTGAGTGAATTTCCGTAAATTTTGATGATTGTGAAACCCTTATTTTCGATTTGCGTTAATCGTCCGCCTGCTTGCCCGCCGTAAGGCAGTGCGTGCAAACCTCTGATTTTCATACGAAAACTTTCTATTTTTCCTTGCAGGACTTCCATTATTACTTCGTTTAACTCTTTTATGGCAAGTTTCTTTTCTTCTGTTGAAAGTTCGGACTGTTCAATAAGTTCAAAATATTTTTTTCCAACATCTTTACTCGGTTTTTTCTTGCAACCGAAATTAATATCTTTAAAATCAAGGAACGCTTTACGATTGAAATAATACTCATCGTCTTTTGCAAAAATAAAAAACGGCTCGGTTGCGGGAATTAATTTTTTAAGACATTGCTTTGGCGCCGGATTTACTTTTACCCAAGTTAATTCGTTCAACAACTTGACTTTATTGATTTTTTGAGCCTCAATTGCAAAACGATACGGAACTAAAAGCAAATTGCCGTCAAGATACTTGTCGCCAAGATTGAAAACGATTGTACCCGTTTTTTTGATAATTCTCACACATTCGTTGAATATCGCAACAAGTTTTTCGATATATTCCTCAACTTTTTCCTCATTGCCAATGCCGCCACCGCCGTATTCGCGCTGGCAAAAATATGGTGGACTTGTGATTACGCAATCAATGGAATTGTCGGGAATTTTCTTTAATTCTTCCTTGCAATCACCTGTGATTATTTTATTTAATATGTTGGAAATTGGTTGCATAATTCTTTTATATTAAACTTTTTACACATTGATTAATGTTTTGTTCTACATTTTGCCCTGTTGCAATGCTATTATTATTGCCGTAAATATTATTTGTAATATTCCGATTAAATGCCCTTTCGATTTTTTCTTTATTTTCCATTTCCGTAAAACGAATATTTAGATTGAGGGTTTCGTTTATTTGTAATAAAAACTGTAATAATTAGATTCAATCCGCTTTGAAAATAATGAAATTGCAAGGGTGGAATTAGGGATTGACAAAGATATTGTAGCTGTTGTATTTTTTGAAATCAAATCAGATATGCTACTTATTGGCTCTCTCAATTCTAATGTTCGCAAAGATAAGCAAACTATACCGGCCGACTGTTCCGCTCCCAAAAAACGCCATCGTAATAACCTTGTATAGTCAATTGATCATCAGCTGATTGCAATCGTTTTTCAGCCCAACAAGCATATTCGGGATTGATTTCGATGCCGCAATAACGACGATTCAATTTTTTGGCCGTTACCGAAGTTGTTCCCGAACCCAAAAAAGGGTCAAACACGATGCTGTTTTCGGGGCAACTCGCCAAAATCAATTTCGCAATCAATTTTTCGGGCTTTTGTGTGGGGTGCGCCGTGTTTTCGGGCATCGACCAATAAGGGATCGTGATGTCGTCCCAAAAATTCGAGGGATGCGTCATGCGGAAATTGCCCTCGGCGGTGGCTTCCCAATCTTTCGGCCGACCGTCTTTTTTATAGGGCGCAATCACTTTCCGACGAATTTTCACGGCATCGACATTGAAATAATAATCTTTCGGATTCTTTACGCCAAACCAAATATCTTCCATGCCGTTTTTCCAGTTGTGCAAGGCTCCTTTGCCTTTTTCGCGTTGCCATGTAATTCGGTTTAACACAGAGAGATAGCGACTCATCACATTGTACAGGGCGGCCGTACACTTCCAGTCGCCACATAAATACAACGAACCATTGGGTTTCAAACAATCGACTATCTTCGGGAACCACGATTCGAGATAATTTTCGTAAGATTGATTATCCAACTGCTTGAATTTCAATCCCGAAAAATTTTTATTCAGATTATAAGGCGGATCGATGATGATTAAATCGGCAAACGATTTCGGTAGAAAATCCAAGATTTCCAATAAGTCGCTTTGAATGGTTCGATTGACAATTTCTTCGAATGAAACTGTTTTTTTCAATCGTAATAACTTGTTTTCCAAAAGAATACGTTCTTCGGAAGACAATTGCAGGGTTTTATTTTTGGGAGAAGGCATCATTGATTGTTTATGGATGATTTGCAAATTGTTTTAAAACGTTTTTTACCGAACCGGCTTTTAACAAGCGCTCGCGAGCTTCAGCTTCCGAAAGTTGCAATTCCTCCATAATCATCCGAATGCCACGATTAACCAGCTTATTATTAGTCAGTTGCATATTTATCATTTTATTTCCTTTCACTCGCCCCAGACGAATCATGAGGGAAGTGGAAATCATGTTGAGCGCTAATTTTTGCGCCGTTCCCGCTTTCATGCGCGTGCTGCCGGTTACAAATTCGGGACCGACGATGATTTCTACCGGAAATTCGACCGATTGAGCCAAAGGCGATTGCGCATTGCAAACGATACAAGCGGTCAAGCAGCCGAAGTCGCGGGCTTTTTTTACGCCGCCAATCACGTAAGACGTTGTACCTGAGGCGGCAATGCCGATAACCGAATCGTTTGGCGCGATGTTTTGAGTCGTTAAATCCTGCCATGCCAAATCGGGCTTGTCTTCGGCGCCTTCCACGGCTTTGCGCAGCGCACCGTCGCCACCCGCAATCAAACCGACGACCCAATGCGGTTCAACGCCAAACGTGGGCGGAAGTTCCGATGCATCCAGCACGCCCAAACGACCGCTCGTGCCGGCGCCGATGTAGAATAGCCGTCCGCCGTTTTTCATTCGGTCGTAAATGGCTGATACCAAAGCTTCTAATTGCGGAATCGCTTGTTCTACGGCTATCGGAACGGATTTATCTTCGCGGTTCATTTCCGTCAGCAATTCATGCAACGACATTTTGTCCAAATGCGCGAAATGCGATTCCGATTCGGTGGTGCTGATCATCTGTAATTTGTTGTATGATAATGAATTAATCCTTCCATCGGGTCGGATGTTATGTTTCCTGCTTTTAAATGGAAGTTTTGTAATACATTTTCCAAACAGCTTTTCAGATAATAGGCTACGCTGCCGGTAAAATGTATCGGAAGTTGTTGAATGAAAGGATATTGCAACAAATTTCGTTGTACGAAAACCGAAAAACTTCGATCGACCAAATCCATAATCGCCGGTTCGGAAAGATGTTCGACGATAAACGGCGTGAATTGCGCCAAAAAGCGATTCGGAAACGGTTGCCGATACACCTTTTCGATCACATCCGATTGATTCAAAGCGTATTGTTCGTGAAAATCAGCAATAATATTTTGAGGCAATTGTTTTTTGAAAATATCTGCCAATAACTGTTTGCCTAAAGCGGCGCCGCTGCCTTCATCTCCCAAAACGTAGCCCAAAGCGGGAACTTGCACGGCGATTTTCGTTCCATCATAATAACACGAATTGGAGCCGGTTCCCAAAATGCCGACAAGGCCGGCGCTTCGACCGCACAAACTGCGGGCTGCAGCCATCAAATCGGTATCGACAGAAATGTTATTTATCTGAAAATAAGAGGATAAGCGCTTTTTGATTCCGCCGGTTTTTTCGGGAATACAACCTGCTCCGTAAAAATAAATTGCTTCAATGCCTGTGCCGGAAAGCGAAAATTGATGTTCCAAAATGCGCAAAAATTCGTTTTCATCCGTGAAAAACGGATTCAGGCCGGCTGTTGTACACGTTTCGATACTCGAATCGGAGCCTATTTTCACCCATTTCGTTTTCGTGGAACCGCTGTCGGCAATCAATATCATTTTTCTTCGGGATTATCCAAAAAACGTTGGATTAAGCCTCCGTAAGCATCAATGCGGCGATCGCGCAGAAACGGCCACCAGCGACGCACTTCTTCCGAAGCTTGCAAATTAATTTCCACTACGCTATTTTCTTCCTGATTATCAGACAATTGCACCAATATTTCGCCTTGCGGACCAGCGATGAAACTGTGTCCCCAAAAACGGATTCCGTGGGTTTGATTCGACGGATCGGATTCGTCTCCCACGCGATTTACCGTTATGACGTGCAATCCGTTGGCTACGGCATGAGCACGCTGAACGGTTTGCCACGCATCCTGTTGTCGCTGTTTTTCTTCTTCCGTATCGCTTGATTCCCAACCGATTGCAGTAGGATAAATCAAAATTTCGGCGCCGGCCAAAGCCATCAAGCGAGCAGCTTCGGGATACCATTGATCCCAACAGACCAACACGCCCAATTTGCCAACCGAAGTTTGAATCGGCGAAAATCCCAAGTCGCCCGGCGTGAAATAGAATTTTTCGTAATACGCCGGATCGTCGGGAATGTGCATTTTGCGGTATTTTCCGGCAATCGTTCCGTCGCTTTCGATGACCACCGCCGTATTGTGATACAAGCCCGGAGCGCGTTTTTCAAACAGCGACAGTACCAAAACAATATGCAGTTCTTTGGCTAATTTTCCGAATAATTCGGTCGAATATCCGGGTATAGTTTCCGCAAAATCAAATAGTTGCGTGTTTTCTGTTTGGCAGAAATACAAACCGTTGTGCAATTCCTGCAAAACGATTAATTGGGCGCCTTGGGCGGCGCAATCGCGGATGTTGGCGGTTAGCTTGGCAATATTTTGCGACTTGTCGGCAACATTGGCTTGCTGGATTAGGGCGATTTTTAGGGGGGGGGATATCATAATTATTCTATTATGTTAGTTTATTTGTTGCAAAGTTAAACATATTCTGTGATTCATACAAACGCTATCGGCATCTGCATAGTAACGCAATGCAAACTGCCATGTTGCTTAATCAATGGCAAACAATCGATTCCAATAATTTCTCGTTCGGGAAACGCCAATTGCAAAACCGCTTTCGCCATTTCATCCAAAGG
>JAISWY010000185.1 GCA_031270925.1 Candidatus Symbiothrix sp. | reverse complement strand
GTTGCAAAGGAAGATTGATGAACCGAAGCAACCGTTTCCACATCAAAATCATCGAAAAGCGAAGTCTGAAAACCTTGTTTTTTCACGATGGGAACGGATGTTTTTGTTTCTCCAAATATCCGTTGCGAAAGTTGGCGGAACTCCAATTCTTCAAAAATCTTACGTAAAGCCGGCTCATTTAAGTCTTTTCGCGCCAATTCATCGGGATTAAAGTTTATTGGGACGTCGGTTTTAATCGTAGCTAAAAACTTGGAAAACACGATCATTTCGCGGTTTTCTTCGATTTTGGTTTTCAAAGAGCCTTTCAATTGCACGGTATTTTCCAAGAGATTCTCGATACTTCCAAATTCGGCGATTAATTTTTGAGCCGTCACTTCTCCCACGCCCGGACAACCCGGAATATTATCGGATTTATCGCCCATCAAACCCAAAAAGTCGATGATTTGGAGCGGATTTTGCAATCCGAATTTCTTTTTTACACCTTCTATATCAAGAATGTCAAATTCAGAACTGCCATACTTCGGTTTGTAAATAAACACGTTTTCATCGACCAATTGGGCATAATCCTTATCGGGGGTCATCATAAAAACCTCAAAATCTTTCGGCGCTTTTTTCGATAAAGTGCCGATTACATCGTCGGCTTCGTAATACGGAACCTCCAAAATCGGGATATTGTATGCGCGAATAACATCCTTGATAATCGGCACCGAAATTCGGATTACTTCGGGCGTTTCTTCGCGTTGTGCCTTGTACTGCTCAAAAGCCTCGTGCCGGAAAGTCGGCCCGGCCGGATCGAAAGCCACCCCGATATGCGTCGGATTTTCTTTCTTCAACACTTCTTCCAAAGTGTTCACAAAACCAAAAATCGCCGAAGTGTTCAAGCCTTTGGAATTGATCCGCGGCATTTTAATCATTGCATAATATGCCCTGTAAATCAAAGCATAAGCATCAAGAAGAAATAGTTTCATATTTTAATTTTATTGTGAAAATACATTTAATTTTTTCACAAAGTTAGATATTCCAAATAAGATTATCAAAAACACAAGGCTATTTTTTTATAAATTTTAATTACCTTTGCCGCCTTAATAGCAAAAAGAAAATGGAGTTGCAACTCATTACCCTTTCAATACAAAGCCGGTTGGATGAATTTGAGCGCTTGTTTGCGGAAACTTTACAAGCGCCCGGAATGGATTTTCAGCCACTGCTCAATTTTGTTTCGGCCAAAAAAGGCAAGCGTGTTCGGCCGCAAGTGTTGTTGTTAGCGGCGCAATTGTGCGGAACCCCGAATCGGAAATCGCTGGAATACGCTCTTATCCTCGAATTACTGCACACTGCCACCTTGATTCATGACGATGTTGTGGACGATACCAAAGAACGCCGCGGGCAACCTTCCGTGATGGCAAAATACGGTAATCGCGCTGCGGTTTTGTTAGGAGACTATATACTCTCACAAGCCATTACAAAAGGGGTGTCAATAAAAAATTTAAAGATTTTACAGATTTTAGCAAGTTTGGCACAATATTTGTCGGAGGGTGAGTTATCGCAATTAATTTCCACGTCGGGAAGATTGATTGACGAACAGTGTTATTTTGAAATTATTTGGAAAAAAACTGCGGTTTTTTTAGCGTCTTGTACCGAAATGGGAGCTATCTCCGTCGATGCCGATACGGAAACAACGGAAATACTTCGGAAAATCGGAAAAAACTTGGGACTTTGCTTCCAACTGCGAGACGATATTTTCGATTATTACGAACAAGGCGAAATAGGGAAACCTACCGGAAATGATATTCGTGAAGGAAAAATTACCCTTCCGTTAATCTACGCCTTGCGAACCGCGCCGAAAGAGGAAGCCGATGAAATGCAGGCCTTGATTCAAAAACAAGACTTTTCATCGGAAAATATTCGAAAACTCCTGAGTTTTGCCAAAGTGTATCACGGAATCGAATATACACAAGCTAAAATGCAGGAAATAAAAGGGGAAACCATCCGATTGTTATCGCATTTCCCGGCCTCCGAGTCTAAGCAAGCGATGATAATGTTGATGGATTATATAATTGAAAGAAGAAAGTAGGAATAATAAATTAGTTTTAAGATTTGAATGAATATTTTAATTTTAGATGATGACATCACGCTGGGTCTGATGCTGAAAACATGGCTGACGAAGAAGGACTATACCGTCCAAACAGCTATTTCGGTAGCAGCGGCAAAGAAGGAAATGGAACAATTTAATCCCGAATTAGTCATTTCCGATTTACGCTTGCCTGACGATAGCGGCATCTCGTTCCTGAAATGGGCGATAGCGGCTTATCCCCATGTGGTGTTTATCATGATGACCAGCTATGCCGACATCCAAACCGCAGTGGAAGCCATTCGTTCCGGCGCCTACGATTATGTAAACAAACCGATTAACCCGGAAACTTTACTGATTAAAATCAAAGAAGCCATGGCAACGGCGCAAACACAAGAATTGGTTAGCGTTCGTCCGCAAACAATCGTTAGGCCGTCTAAGAAAACAGAATTTAAATATGTAGAAGGCAATTGCGCCGCCAATAAACGGGTATATGAATTGGTAAAAGTGGTCGCTCCCTCCAATTTATCGGTGTTTATCGAAGGCGAAAGCGGAACCGGAAAAGAACATATCGCCCGTATGATTCACGAACAAAGCAAACGCGCCAATGGTCCTTTCGTTCCGGTTGATTGCGGTGTAATGAATAAAGAACTCTCGGCCAGCGAATTTTTCGGCCATATCAAAGGCTCGTTTACCGGCGCCATCAGCAACAAGAAAGGACATTTTGAAGAAGCCAACGGAGGCACTCTTTTTCTTGATGAAATCGGCAATCTTCCTACCGATATTCAGATGCAATTGTTGCGTGTATTGCAGGAAAAGAAAATTAAACCAGTGGGTTCGAGTAAGGAAATCGCCGTGGATGTACGCATCGTCTCGGCCACAAATGAAGATTTGCAACAATTTGTAGATGCCGGAAAATTCCGTCGCGACTTGTATTATCGGGTTAATGAATTTCAAATCCATGTGCCGAGTTTGATAGAATGTAAAGAAGATATTCAAGCTTACGCCGAATACTTCCTCGAACAGGCTAATGTGGAAATGGACAAGCGAATAACCGGATTTGACAATGCCGTTTTATGCCATTTAAAATTGTATGAATGGCCGGGCAATATACGTGAATTAAGGAATCTTGTATTCCGTTTGGTATTGATGGCGCAAGGCCCAACCATCACCATCGATTTGTTGCCCGAACCTATTTTATCAAAATAGAAAAAAAATGCTACGCACAAAGATACTCATCATCATTAGTTATGTGATCCTGTCGATCACTTTTATCGTCGGTATCGGATGGATATATCGTGAATGGGCGAATTATAACAAGGAAATCGAACCCTATTCCGAACCAAACGAATTGGTCGCGTTAAGCACCACCTTGTCAAGTCTGTATCGCGCTTCCGGAACAGTCGGATTGTTGTCGCTGGTCGATGACAAACATTTGAAACAAGAATACGATTCGATGATGCTATCGGTATTTACACAAATTGATTCGATGCGCAAGGTTTCTTTCGCATCGAATTGGAGGCATCATTTGGATACATTGGAAGTGCTAATCAAACGGAAACAACAAAATACGGACGAACTGGCCGCGCTTTCCCAACAATTTTCAACTTTGACTTCCCAAAGAATCTCGAAAGCAACGGTTCTGAATAAACACGACGTCAAGGCATTGGACAAGATATTGAACAATTGTAATCCGGCTCAAACGAATAATGATACCAATGTGGTCGTCAAACAAAAAGGCAGTCTGTTCCGGCGAATTGGTGAAGCTATTCGAAATTCAGGCCCCGATACCGTGCAAAATATTACTAACTCTTCCTCCATTATTTATCAACAGGAAGTGACGTTGCCGATTTTACGTGATACGATTGTCGAATTTATCCGTGAAATGAATTATACCGTGCAAAAGCGGAATGCACAAGTAACCGCCGGCATGATCGCCAAGCAAAACGAATTATATCGCATCAACGAAAAAACGACTATGCAAATCAACCAACTGATTTCATTGTTGCAAGCCGATAATTATCGCCGGCACATTGAGGCTGCCGCCGCTCGTGAAACAGCTTTGCAAAATTCCGCACGCATGATGGCGATTTTTGCACTTATCGCCGGTATTTTGGTCCTTATCTTCATGGCTTGGGTATTGCGCTCGCTTGCACAGAATCAGAACTTGCACAACGAAATCGAAGCAAGAAAGAAACATACCGAAAACCTCCTGATTTCGCGTGAACGCTTAATGCTGATGATTTCGCACGATATTAAAGCGCCTATCAGTTCGATTTTAGGCTATTTGGAATTGATGAAACGCGATATTTTCTCGGACGAATATACCGCCTATATCCGGAATATGCGCCATTCGGCCATCCATATCTTGGATTTGGTGCGCAATTTGCTCGAATTTCATTCTTTGGAAAAAACACAGCAAAAGAAAGATGTATTGCGCTTTTCTCCTTATCTCTTATTGACCGAAATTTACCAAAGTTTCATACCCGAAGCATTTAAAAAGGAAATACAATACGATTTCCAATCCAACATCGACGCAAAGGAAAGCTATATCAGCGATCCGTATCGCATTCGTCAAATTATCAACAATTTAATTTCCAATGCGATTAAATTTACGCCCAAAAGAGGGGAAATCTTGTTGTCGGCTCAATTGGATAAGAAAAACGATCCCATCCTGTTGGTTATTTCCGTAAAAGATACCGGGTCGGGCATCAAAGAAGCGGATATCCATCGAGTTTTCGACGAATTTCAGCGCTTGGATTATTCCGAAAACAGCGTCGAAGGAGTCGGTTTGGGCCTGCATATCGCCAACCGCTTGGCAAAAATTTTAAGCGGTACGATTTTCGTCGAATCGGAAGTGGACAAAGGTTCTACTTTCACGCTGACTCTACCGGTAGATAAAATCGGAAATATACCCGAACATGCTACCCTTGCCAAAAACAACTCGATAAAAAGACCTATACGAGTATTGTTTATTGACGACGACCTGATTCAATTAGATATGGTTTCGCGATTGATGGAACGGGAAGGCATGCCGAGTCGCGCATGTTCGAGCGCAACAGAAGCCCTAACCTTATTAACGAAAGAACATTTCGATATTATTTTTTCGGATGTAAATATGCCGGAATTGAATGGCGTGGAATTGGTAAAGCAAATCCGCCTCGCCGAATTTAAAGATTCAATGACCATTCCGATTGTCGGCTTATCGGGCGCTCATATGTCGGAAAAAGAATGCAAAGAATCCGGATTTGCCGCTTTTGTTGAAAAACCGTTTACCGCCGAACAATTAATGAGCGCCATTTACGAACATACGGGTAATAAATATATGGGATTCGAAGCATTTATTCGATTTGCCGGCGAAGATGCCGCTGCCGGTAAATCCATCATCAGCACATTTGTCGCTGAAACAGAGAAAAATTACAACCTTTTGCGTCAGGCTTTTAATACGGATGATTGGGAAACCATCAAAAACATTTCCCACAAGATGCTTCCGTTGATGAAGATGATTTCAAGTGGAACATTGGTCGATTTACTACAAGATTACGCCAACGGCAATCAGTCGAAAGACAACAAAGAACTGCTCTTGGAGTTGATTTGGAAAAGCATTTGCGAAGCGAATCAATATCTTTGATAAATCGAACACTTTCTATCAAATTTTTCGTAAATTTGCGCCTTCATCTAAATTAAAAGTGCAAATGAAAATACTTATTGCTACCGACAAGCCTTTCGCCGCAGAAGCCGTGAAAGGAATCCAACGAGTGATAGACGAAGCAGGTTTTGAAACCGCATTATTGGAAAAATATACGGACAAAGCCCAATTGCTGGCCGCCGTGAAAGACGCCAACGCCATCATTATCCGAAGCGACATTATTGATGCCGAAGTGTTGGCTGCGGCTCCGAATCTCAAAATCGTAGTTCGCGCCGGCGCCGGTTACGACAATGTGGATTTGGACGCTGCAACGGCTCACAAAGTTGTAGTTATGAACACTCCCGGACAAAATTCCAATGCCGTAGCTGAGTTAGCTTTAGGCTTGATGGTTTATTCTGCGCGTAATTTCTACGACGGCAGTTCGGGTTCGGAATTATCCGGCAAAAAATTAGGCATTCACGCATACGGAAATGTTGGCCGCAACGTTGCCCGCATCGCCAAAGGCTT
>JAISWY010000103.1 GCA_031270925.1 Candidatus Symbiothrix sp. | reverse complement strand
CTACGCCGAGCGGGGTTGAGGGGAGAGTGCTTATTTCGCTATCCCCCAATCGCTTCGCTTCATTGGGGGTTATTAACATTCAGACCTGCGGTCTGTCGCCTCTGCTAAACACTGGGGTTTGCAGGTGACTCGTGAGTGATGAGGGAACAGGCTGTCCCGTCCTGTCGACCAAGGGAGCATAGCGACCGCGTGGAGACATCTGAGTTTCAATTCGCTGCGTTTCAGATGTCTCGACTACGCTCCGCTCCGCTCGACATGACGCGCTTCCTTAAGAATTATAAATCATAAAATTATTATTCAGGGTAAATCCCAGCAGAAGAATCGGGGTCATAGACACAATGCAGCAGGAATTAACCGTCGTTCCTCACATTTCAAAATCTCGGCAGGAAACTGCTGCACCAATTGCTGATTGTGCGTAGTCATGATTACGGCCGTTCCGCCGGCGCAAATATTGTGGAGCAGTTGTACAATTTTATTGCCCGATTCGGCATCCAAATTACCGGTTGGTTCGTCGGCCAAAATAATTTTCGGCGAATTGAGCAATGCGCGGGCAATCACGATGCATTGTTGCTCGCCGCCGGATAATTCGTAAGGCGTCTTGTAACCTTTATTGCTCATTCCCACTTGGTTAAGCACTTCTTTGATACGCTCGCGGATTTCATTTTTATCTTTCCAACCGGTGGATTTTAAGACAAATTCCAAATTGGCATTTACCGAGCGGTCGGTCATTAGCTGAAAATCTTGAAAAACGATGCCGATCTGCCGGCGCAAAGTGGGAATTTGTTTCGATTTTATTTTCCGTAAATCCCAATCGAAAATACGCGCTTGTCCGCTTTCGACGGGTATATCGGCGTAAAACGTTTTCAAAAGCGTACTTTTTCCCGAACCTACTTTTCCGACAATGTATAAAAATTCACCACTATGCAGCCTAAAATCAACCGCTTGCAGAATGATGTTTTCGTCGCGGCAAATTTCCACATCCTTATATTGAATCAAAATTTCCGCCATTTCTATTTATGTCTTTTTTCCAATTCGCGAGCCAAATCTTCGAGGCGATAGCCCTTGTAAGTCAGTAAGACGATGAGATGATAGAGCAGATCAGAACCTTCATACAGCAGGCGCTCGTCGTTGCCGGACATGGCTTCGATAATCGTTTCAACAGCTTCTTCGCCCACTTTTTGCGCCATTCGTCCCACTCCTTTTTGGAAAAGCGAGGTGGTATAGGAGCCTTCGGGCATTTCTTGTTTGCGGCGGACGATAAAATCCTGTAAATACTTCAAAAAGAGGATGTCTTCGCTGTTTTTTTCATTGAAACAAGTATCCGAGCCGGTGTGACAAACGGGGCCTTGGGGATTGACTTTGATCAGTAGCGAGTCGTGGTCGCAATCTTCGGCCATTGATACCACATTGAGGAAATGACCGCTGGTTTCGCCTTTCGTCCACAAGCGATTTTTCGTGCGGCTGAAAAAGGTAACTTTTCCGGTTTCCTGTGTTTTGGCCAATGCTTCGGGATTCATAAAGCCGAGCATCAGCACTTTACCGGTTCGATTGTCTTGGATGACGGCGGGGATTAAGCCGCCCATTTTGTTGAAATCTAAGTTCATTTTATTTTTCAATTCGAGTAATTATTCTTTCGTTTCGTAAATATTGTTTCAAATCGCGGATATTGATTTCGCCGAAATGGAAAACGCTGGCGGCCAAAGCAGCATCGGCTTTTCCTTCGGTAAAGGCGTCGCGGAAATGTTCTTTTTGTCCGGCGCCGCCCGAGGCGATGATGGGAATGTGTAAATTCGAGGCCAAAACGGACAAGGCTTCGTTGGCGTAACCGGTTTTTACGCCGTCGTGTGCCATGGAAGTAAACAGGATTTCGCCTGCTCCGCGGTTTTCGGCTTCTTTCGCCCAATCGAACAAACTTTTATCGGTGGCGATTCGCCCGCCATTCAAATAGCAAATCCATTGATTTTGAACGGGTTTAGCATCGATTGCCACGACGCAAACTTGCGAACCGAAATGGCCGGCGATCTCCTCGATCAACTTCGGACGGCGGATGGCGGAGGAATTAATAGACACCTTGTCGGCGCCTGCATTCAGCAATCGGTCCACATCGCTCAGTTCGTTGATGCCGCCGCCCACGGTAAACGGAATATTGAGGGTTGCCGCCACCCGTCGCACCAGGTCTGCAAAAGTTTTCCGGCCTTCGTGCGAGGCGGTTATGTCGAGGAAAACCAATTCGTCGGCGCCTTGTTCACTGTATTGCCGTCCTAATTCGACGGGATCGCCGGCATTGCGAAAATCGACAAAATGCACGCCTTTCACGGTCGTTCCGTCTTTCACATCTAAACAGGGGATGATTCGTTTGGCAAGCATATTTTTACAAATTTGAGTGAAAGGACGACAAATCTTTTAATCGGATTTTACCTTCGTAAATCGCTTTTCCGACGATGACGGCGGAAATTCCGGCTTTTTCCAAAGCTTCGATGTCGTGTAAGCCGCTTACGCCGCCGCTGGCAATCAAATAGCCTTGCGGGTCTTGTTCAAGAATTTGCCGGTATAATTCGATGTTGGGGCCTTGCAACATTCCGTCGCGACTAATATCGGTGCAAATAATTTTTCCAATACCTTGTTTCCGCCATTTAACGATAAATGGAATCAACTCAATATCAGTAGTTTCCGTCCATCCTGTAATCGCTATTTTTTGTTCGAGCGCATCGGCTCCCAAAATAATCTTATGGCCGCCGAATTTATTGATCCATCCTTGGAAAACAGGGGGATTTTTCACAGCGATACTGCCACCGGTAATCATTTGTGCACCACAGTCGAAAGCAATTTCCAAATCGCTGTCGGATTTCAATCCGCCTCCGAAATCCACAACAAGCGAAGTATGCAATGCGATGCGTTCCAGCGCCTTGTAATTGATAATACGATTGGCTTTTGCTCCATCCAAATCCACAATATGCAAACGGCCAATACCATTGTCTTCAAACCGTTTAGCTGCATCAAGCGGATCTTCGTTATACACTTTTTGCTGGGTGTAATCACCCTTGGAAAGTCGAACGCACTTTCCATCCAAAATATCAATTGCGGGAATAATTTCTATCATTTGGCTGCAAAATTACTGCATTTTAATGAAAAATAGTGCGTTTTTTGAGATATTTTACTTATTTTTTGCTTAATTCGCTTGTGTATAATCTGAAAATTTTATGCTAACTTTGCAAAGTTTTTTAAAATACAAAAAAATACAATATGGAAAAAACAGTAAAACGAACAAAAATAGCGGATTTAGTTCGTGCAACCGAGTTCGACAGGGAAGTTTGCGTGAAAGCTTGGGTCAGAACCCGCCGAGGCAATAAAAATGTGGCTTTCATCGCTTTGAACGACGGTTCGACCATCCACAGCATTCAAATTGTGGTCGATATTGCTCAATTCGGCGAAGAATTTTTGAAACCAATTACCACCGGCGCGTGTATCTGCGTAAACGGATTACTGGTAGCATCGCAAGGCCAAGGTCAATCGGTTGAAATTCAAGCGAAAGCAATCGAAATTTACGGAACAGCCGACCCTGCGGTTTATCCCTTGCAGAAAAAAGGCCATTCTTTGGAATTTCTGCGCGAAATCGCTTATTTGCGGCCGCGTACCAATACCTTCGGCGCCATTTTCCGTATTCGTCACCATTTGGCTTATGCGATTCACGATTATTTCAACAAGCAGGGATTTTATTATTTCCATACGCCGCTGATTACCGGTTCGGATGCAGAAGGCGCCGGTTCGATGTTCCAAGTTACGACTTTGGACATGACCAAGCCTCCGAAAACGGAAGACGGAAAAATTGATTACACGCAGGATTTCTTCGGCTGCTCAACCAATCTAACCGTTTCGGGGCAGTTGGAAGGCGAATTGGGAGCGATGGCTTTAGGCGGAATCTACACTTTCGGGCCTACCTTTCGCGCCGAAAATTCCAATACACC
>JAISWY010000098.1 GCA_031270925.1 Candidatus Symbiothrix sp. | reverse complement strand
AAGACTGCACCGAAAATTGGCTGCAAGGCGAAAATGTAGAAACCACATCCGACAACTTGCGCGACGGTATTGATTTGGGCGATGGCTCAGATATAACCGAGGCAACTACATTGGGAGCTATAGGCGATTTTCCGATGATGCTCTGGGTGTTGGTTTTGGGTGTTGGTTTTGGGTGTAAATATTTTTATGTTAAACAAACATTAAAATGAAACATAATCAATTAATTATTTTCTTGACGGTTTTAATGGCGGCAACTTTTGCCTGCAAAGAAGCCTACAACGACGGGACACGGGAGCTAACTCCGCCCGACCCGAACCGGGAAAGCGCCGTTACAACCTACTTTCCCGATAGTGGCGGCATCGCCACCAAACTGATTCTATACGGTACGAATTTCGGCACGGATACCGCTTACATCAAAGTTACGGTTAATGGTAGAAAAGCGGCCGTTATCGGAAGCGATGGCGAAGCGCTTCATGCAATTGTTCCCCGTCAGGCAGGCTCCGGTCCGGTAAAAGTATTTATCGGCAAAGAGCCGAATGTCAAGGAATTGACGTATGACAACCCGTTTCGTTACAGTTTTCGCGAAAACGTAACTACGATAGTGGGCGTAACCGGCGAAGCAGGCATCGAAGACAGCGACCCCGAAAAAGGCGTGGAAGGCAAATTGCGTCGCCCGTGGTTTGTAGCCTTCGATCGCGACGGAGAGATGTATATCATCGATGAAGGACGTGGAGCAAACGCCGATGGCGGTATTCGCCGCTATGCCGATGGCGTTTTAACGACTATGGCGCGAAATGCCAACGGGGCGATGATGTCGCCGACCGTTTGCGCATTCAGCATAGACGCAATACAGGATACGCTTTATATGCTTAATTCGCTTTGGACAGATAACAGTATGGAAAATTGTACGGCTACCTTAACCATGTTTTTGCGAAATGAAGGCTATAAATTAGCTCATGGAATTTGGCGCGACAATCCTTGGAACTCCCGTTCGACAGCCATGGCGGTGCATCCTGTTACCGGCGAAATATTTTTCAACAGTCAGGCTACGCAAAAGATTTATAAATACGACAGCAAAACCGCCTCCAAAGTGGAACAAATTTCCATACAGGCCGGAACGGATAAAGAGCAGCGCATGGTGTTCAGCAACGACGGCTCTACTTTATATATTGCAGTTACCGACCAGCATTGCATTTATAAGGCGGCCTACAATAGCCGGACCGCAACGCTCGAAAAACCAACCGTTTGGGTAGGACAAGTGGGCAAAAGCGGACATCAGGATGCTCCGGGAGCCGCGGCTTTATTTAACGAGCCGAAACAGCTGACCATCGATCAATACGGAATAGTATTTGTGGCCGACAAGCGCAATCATTGCATCCGTCGCATCGATGCCGAAGGCAATGTTACAACTCACGCCGGAACGCCCGGAGTAACAGGCAGCAAAGATGGAGCCTTGTTAGAATCGTCGTTCAACGAACCCGAATGTGTTACGTTCAATCCTGTCGATTTTGGTTTGTATGTGGCCGACCGGAACAATCATGTTGTACGCAGAATTATTGTTGAATAAAAAACAGATTTCTAAATGAAAAACAGTTTATATAAAGTTTGGATTCTCCTGATGTTTTTCACCTGTGCCTTTACCGTATCGGCGCAAAGCAAAAAAGACATTTCGGGAAGGGTAACAGATGAAACCGGCGAACCGTTGATCGGTGTAAGTATTGCCGTTAAAAATCAACCCGGTATCGGAACAATCACCGATATGGACGGGAAATTTCATATCAAAGTCGGCGCTTACGATGTGTTGTTGGTTAAATACCTCGGCTATGCGCAACAGGAAGTACCTGTAGTGGAAGGCAAATTCAATATCGCGATGCGGGAGGAAAAACAATCCCTGAAAGAAGTGGTCGTTATGGGCGCCGGCGGTGTTGCCCAACGCAAAGTAACACTGTCGGGAGCCATCTCATCGGTAGATGTGAAGCAGATTAAGGCGCCGACAGCCAACCTCTCCAATGCTTTGGTGGGTAATGTGGCCGGTATCATCGGTCATCAATCCACCGGCGAACCGGGGCAGAACACCACCGAATTTTGGGTGCGCGGTATCAGTACTTTCGGCGCTAATGACAAAGCTTTGATTTTGGTGGATGGCATCGAACGTCCACTCGATCAGCTGAATGTGGAAGACACCGAGTCGTTCACCGTGTTGAAAGATGCTTCGGCAACCGCCATTTACGGTTCGCGCGGCGCCAACGGCGTGGTTTTGATTACCACCAAACACGGGGAAGCCGGTAAAGTGAATATCAATTTCAAATCGGAATACGGCTACAACACACCTTCGCGCTTGCCCGAATACGCCGACGGTTACACCTACGCAAGCATGGCCAACGAAGCGCAACTTTCGCGTTATCAACAGCCGATTTATACCGATCAAGAATTGGAAATCATTAAGCACAACTTAGACCCCGACCTCTTTCCCGACGTCAATTGGCAGGATGTATTGTTGAAAGACGGAACATCGAACTATCGCGCCACCCTGTCGTTAAGCGGCGGAGCAAATACGGCGCGTTACTACGTTTCGGGAAGTTACTACAACGACGAAGGGATGTATAAAGTGCAGAATATCAACAAGTACAGTAGCAATATCTCTTACGAGCGCATCAACTACCGCGCCAATGTGGATATGGATATTACGCCGACAACCCTGTTGAAAATGGGCGTCAGCGGATTCCAAATCAATCAGACGAAACCCCGTATTTCGGCCGACGATACATGGAAGGCGATAGCCAATCTGACGCCGCTAACCGTTCCCCGCATCTATTCCAACGGAAGAATCCCGGCTTACGGCAGCGGTTTAGACCAAATCAGTCCCGAAGTGCAAATCAACCGAATGGGATATATTACCCGCTGGGAAAACAAGGCAGAAACCAATATAACGCTCGAACAGGATCTTAAAGCCCTCACACCCGGCTTGCGGTTTATCGGAATGTTTTCGTTCGATACCGAAAATTATACCGAAATAACCCGTAAAAAAGACCCCGAATTGTGGTATGCCGATAAAATCCGCAGCGCCGAAGGAGATTTGGTAATGACCCGTCGCCGCTCGGAAACATTGCTTGCCCAATCGGCCGAATCCAACAGTATGCGTCGCTATTATACCGAAGCAAAATTGGATTATTCGCGATTGTTCGGCGATCACCGCGTATCGGCCTTGTTGCTCTATTTCCAACAGGAAAAGGCTTACAGCCGGGATGCCGGCGACGTTAAAAAGTCGATTCCCTACCGCAATATGAGTTTGTCGGGACGAACTACTTACAGCTTTAAAGACCGCTATTTAGCAGAATTTAACTTCGGATACACCGGTTCCGAAAACTTTGAACCCGGCCATCAATTCGGCTTTTTCCCGGCTATTTCAGGCGGATGGGTTATTTCGGAAGAACCTTGGGTTAAATACAACCTCGAATGGCTGAATATGTTCAAAATTCGTTATTCTTACGGAAAAACCGGGAACGATAAAATTCAGAAAGACGACGGTTCGGAAGAACGTTTTCCCTATTTGTCGTTTGTCTCAACGAGCGACGGATATAAATACGGCGAATACGATACCAACGGCAAGCAAGGCTACCGCATCACAACCATTGGCGCTACCGGCTTGATTTGGGAAACCTCCATCAAGCACAACTTGGGCGTGGACTTGGTGTTGTGGGATAATAAAATCTCGCTGACTGCCGATATTATCCGCGAACAAACTCTCGATATTATAAAGGAACGCGGCTTGATGCCCTATTCGACCGGTTTGCAAGACATCAAAGCTTTCGGTAATATCGGCGAAATGGAATCGTCGGGAATCGACGGCGTGGGTTCTTATACCGACAAAATAGGAAATGTAACTTATACTCTTCGAGGTAATTTCACTTTGGCGCGTACAAACGTAATCAATTACGATGAGGCCGATAATGCTTTGTCGTATCAAATGACCAAAGGCTATCGTTGGAATCAAACCCGCGGATACATCGCCTTGGGATTGTTCGAAAGTCAGGACGACATCGACACAAGTCCAAAGCAGGAGGCATGGGGAACGGTTTTGCCCGGCGACATCAAATACAAAGATGTAAACGGCGACGGAATCATCGACTCCAAAGACGAGGTGCCGATGGGCTATACCAAAGTGCCGAACCTGATCTACGGCGCCGGCTTGAGTTTGGGATGGAAACAATGGGATTTCAATATGCTGTTGCAAGGCGCCGGTCAGAGCGATTTCTTTCTGGAAGGAAAAGGCGTTTGGCCTTTCTCCGGCGAACGGGAAGGCAATATTATAACACAGATGACCGATCCGAACAGTCGCTGGATTTCGAGGGAAATCTCCGGCACCTCCGCCACCGAACGCGCCGATGCGCTTTTGCCCCGTTTGTCGTATGGAAATACCAACAGCAATAACTTTCAACATTCGACTTTCTGGTTGAGAGACGGCAGTTATATGCGCTTGAAAAACGTGGAATTGGGTTACACTTTGCCGGTTCGATATGCCAAAAAACTGTATGCCGAAAGTGTCCGTGTTGGATTTATCGGATATAACCTCTTTGTATTCAGTCCTTTCAAATGGTGGGATCCGGAAATAGGAAGCAGCGATGGCGCCAAATATCCGATTCAAAAAACCTATTCGTTCAATTTAATTGTTAATTTTTAAAACAGATAAATATGAATTTTAAAAATAAAATAATTTTGATTTTAGCATTCACGCTCGGGCTTACTTCCTGTAGCGATTATTTGAGCGTGGATAAATACTTCGATGATGCACTGACTTTGGAAACCACTTTCAAAAAACGGGAATATGCCGAAGGCTTTTTATCCAATGCCTACGAGGTAATGTGGGCAGAAGTATGTGATATATCGGTGGAAGAAGGAAACGACGACGGCTGGTCGCACTCATGGGCCGGTTCGGTCCTGTTTGCATCCGACGAATTGTTGCGGATGAACAATCTCTGCAAACGTTTTCAAAATGCCGAGTACAGTTCCGAAAATCCTGCCGGTGCCGATCGGCCGATCGGCGACAAGTGGAAGCGAGTGTTTGAAACGGTCCGTAAGGCGACCACCATCATCAAGTATGCTGATATTTGCGAGGAGATGACTATCGCCGAACGTACCGACATGAAAGCGCAAGCCTATTTCCTGCGCGGGTATGCTTATTGGGTGTTGCTTCGTCAATACGGTCCCTTGACCCTGATTCCCGAAGGCGGTTTCAACGTGGGAATGACTTATGCCGAAATGGCCGTTCCCCGCAATACCTGGGATGAATGTGTGGATGCTATTGAATCCGATTTTCTGGCTGCAGCGCGTTTGCTTCAACCGAAACGCAGTTCCGACAACATTGGTCGCCCAACGCAAGGCGCAGCTTTGGCGGCACGGGCGCGTTTGTTGCTCTTTTCCGCAAGTCCTTTGTACAACGATAACAACTCGCTGCTTTGGGAATTGAAAGACGACAAAAACAAACGCCTGATGCCCGAAGAGTACCACGAATACAAATGGGCGCGGGCAGCCGCAGCCGCTTTGGACGTCATCAACTTGGATAAATACGCTCTATATACGGTCCCCGCGACGGCTGCAACCGTTCAGCCTCCGCATCATGCCGAATATTCGGAACAGGATTTTCCCAATGGATGGAAGAATATCGACCCGTTTGAATCCTACCGGCAAATATTCAACGGCGCGGTAACTTCCTCGAAAAATCCTGAAGTGATTTTTACCCGTCCCAACGACGACAAAGGGGGTATTACCGATTTGAATCAAATGCAAATGCCGATCTCGCTTACCGGCGATAACGCCATTGCCGTTACCCTGGCGCAAGTGAATGCTTACGTCATGAACGACGGACGTACGATCGACGAAGCCGCTGCTACGGGCGATTATCCCATGACGATAACAAAAGATGATTTTACAGCTTCCACCACCGAATATCCGCATTTGGGACGCGGCGTTTGCTTGCAATATGCCAATCGCGAACCGCGCTTTTATGCTTCCATTGCCTATCCGGGTAGTATATGGGAATGTGGAAATTCCTCTGAAGCATCTTTTAAAAATGCCCAGGTGTTTTATTATTCCGGCACTCCCAACGGAAAAGGAAGCAATGTCGAAGAACATTATCTCATAACGGGTATCGGCCTGAAAAAATATTATCATCCCGACGATTATCCCGGCCATTGGATGGAAAAATTTGAACCGGCCATTCGTTACGCCGAAGTATTGCTCTGGTATGCCGAAGCCATCAACGAACTGACTCAAACGCATGAAGTGGAAACCTACAACGGCGTGAAATTCAACATCAGTCGCTCGACAGCCGAAATGCAGCGCGGTATGAAAC
>JAISWY010000039.1 GCA_031270925.1 Candidatus Symbiothrix sp. | reverse complement strand
CAACGAAAAAGCCGAATGGATGCTCGACGCCCGCTTCGGCATGTTCATACACTGGGGACTGTATTCCGGCCCCGGCAAAGGCGAATGGTACATGGAAAACAACGGAATATCGCCGGAAGAATACCGCAAGCTGGCCTATCCCGAAAGTGGGAACGAGTATTTCGCCGCCGATGCTTTTAATGCCGAAGAATGGGCGCAACTCGCCGAAGACGCTGGCATGAAATATATGAGCATGGTAACGATGCACCACGACGGCTACGCGCTTTTCGACAGCAAGGCAACCAATGCTTTTACAAGCAAACAAATGCACAACCGCGATTTTGTAAAGGAATATGTAGAAGCATGCCGGAAACACGGATTGAAGGCCGGACTTTACAAAACGCTGATAAACTGGCGTTATCCGGGCTATTACGACGTTACGGGTAAAGATTGCAAACCCAATAAATTCGGCTACACCACCGACCCAAGCCACAAGGAAAATGCCTGTCTGATGAAAGAGGAACTTTATGTCCAGGTAAAAGAACTGTTGACCAATTACGGAAAAATCGACCTGATTTTCTAGGATGGCGGCTGGCTGGGACAGCAGGGCAGCGACGCCGATGGCGCGTATTTTTGGGAATCGGGCAAATACCTTGACCCGAAAAATGAGTGGCAAGTGAATCCTCGTTTTCAAGACATCGACGAGCAAACAGGACAACTGCTCGGATTGATGGGAATGGTAAGAAAACATCAGCCCGACGCACTTGTCAATCCGCGCAGTGGTTGGTATGGCGATTTCAAATCGGAGGAAGGCAGGCAAAGCATAACCGGACCGGTTTGCACCGACGAAGTTTGGGAAAAATGTATGACAATGACTTCAGCTTGGGGTTACACACCCGACCACGAGAATGCGACGAAAGTTGGCGGTTGCGGACAGGTAAAACGAATGTTGGCGGATTGCACAATGCGAAATATGACCTTGCTCTTGAATGTAGCACCCGACAGGCACGGACGGATTCCAAAAGCAGAACAGGACAATGGCTTAAACAAGCATGCGAAGCAATTTATGGCGCCAAAGGCGGACCTTGGAATCCCAAAGACGGCGAATACGGTTTTGCATGGAAAAATCGAACCATTTACATTTTCCTTTTGAATGGTTTCAAAGACAAGGATTTTGTTATCCCTGCATTAAACGAAGGACAAAAAGTGGTACGGGCATATTCCGTAACGGACAATCAATCTGTTGAATTTCAACACAATGTTTTCGGAAAAACGGTTTTGAGTAATTTCAAACAAACGGATAAAGACGTAACCGTTCTTGCCGTCGAACTCAACAAAGAGGTTATGGGCAAAACGGAATACATACCCTACACATCGGAAGTATTAAAAAAGATTCGTCCCGAAGGATTCAAATGCGACGAACCGGCTTTCGGCTCTCTATTGTTTGACGACTAATTTTTTGAAAAATGAAAATACGCTCATTATTGATTTTTTTTGCTTGCGTTCAATCGTTGTACACACAGGTTTGGGTATCCGACAACGGAGACGGCACATACAAGAATCCCATACTTTACGCCGATTATTCCGACCCCGACGTTATCCGCGTTGGCGACAATTATTATATGACAGCGTCGAGTTTTAACTGCGTACCGGGATTGCCTATTCTTCATTCCAACGATTTAATCAATTGGAAAATAATAAATTATGCTTTGCCGGAATTGCGAATGGAAGGTGTTGAACCGTCGGATTTCTTCGACCGGCCACAACACGGACGCGGCGTTTGGGCGCCCTGTATTCGCTATCACAACAACGAGTTTTACATTTATTGGGGCGACCCCGATTTCGGAATTTATGTTGTGAAAACAAAAGATATTTCAAGGAAATGGGAAAAACCTGTTTTGGTAAAAGCAGGCAAAGGACTTATCGACCCAAGTCCGCTGTTCGACGACGACGGAAAGGTGTATCTTGTTCACGCTTACGTCGGTAGCCGCGCCGGACTGAACAGCATTTTGACGGTTTGTGAATTGAACGAAGACGGCGCAAAAGTCGTTGGAAACGAAAGTATTGTCTTCGACGGCAACGACGGCGTTAATCATACCGTCGACGGCGGAAAGTTTTACAAACGCGACGGATTTTACTACATTCTTGCGCCTGCGGGCGGCGTAGCCACCGGTTGGCAGTTGGCTTTACGCTCAAAAAACGTTTACGGACCCTATGAGGCAAAACGTGTTTTGGCACAGGGAACGACCGAAATCAACGGACCGCACCAAGGGGCTTTGGTAGACACGCAAAACGGCGAAAATTGGTTTTTGCATTTTCAGGACAAAGGCGCTTACGGGCGAATTATTCATTTACAGCCCGTCAAATGGAAGGATGGTTTTCCTGTAATGGGTGTGAACGGTAAAAATTATTGCAGCGAACCGGTTTTGACTTATCAAAAACCAAATGTCGGCAAAATTTATCCGATAGAAACTCCGCAAGCGAGCGACGAGTTTAATTCCGCAACATTAGGTTTGCAGTGGCACGCCAATCTACAACAGACCCGGGCGTTCCCTTCCGCCGCCGGATATTTACGCTTATACGGGCAGTATTATCCTGATAATTATGTTA
>JAISWY010000020.1 GCA_031270925.1 Candidatus Symbiothrix sp. | reverse complement strand
GGCGCCGTTGGTAATGCTTGCGAATGTATTCGGAAGGACGGTTGCATTTGTATTCAGGAAAGTCCAATAAGCTTCACTTCCGGCTTCAAAATCTCCTCCCTGAACAATTTTACGGACAGGCATAAACGAAGCGCCATCAATAATTACCGTCGTTTTAGCGAGGTTTGTATTCAATTCGTATTGGCTTGGATTGCTTATAGCGACTACCAATACCATTTGTTTTGTATTATAATCCGGATAATCGTTGATAAGCTTGTTCAAATCCACATCCAAATAAAATATACTTTCCCGTTTGCCTCCATCCACAGAAACTTTGCCGGGCAAGGAATACACATCCGTGGGAAGCGCAATGCCCTTTGTTACCGCAGGAACAGCCGTTGCCGTCGCACTCAAATCGGCGGCCACATCGACCGAGAAAGCTTGCAGCTCCTGCAATCCCGACCGATAAACTCCCAAAACTATTTTTAATGTATTGGTTTCGGAATCGACCTTGTAATTATTCGTGGAAGCGTTGTTGTTCAACGGAACAGGATAATTGTTGCTTAACCCGCCATCCAAAATCGCAGCCTGAGGCATATAAACTTTAGTATTTCCCCATTCTTTTTCGTTGTCGTCGGGTTCGCACGAATATAAGGCTGCCGCCATAATCATCAACAACGCCGTGTATGTATAAATTCCAATTTTTTTCATATTTGTATATCTTTACCAGTTTGAATTTTGTTCTAATATATTATTTGATTTAACAATCTCTGTATTCGGAATAGGGTACAAATACATTTTAGATGCATCGAATATTCGTTTCCCTAACGTAAACTCTCGGTAATTGAATGAATTGTTATCTGTCTGCATCACGGAAATTCCTTTCAGGTCTTGATTTAGATAAATTTCCGCGTCTTTCCAACGAAGTAAATCCCAGAACCGGTGTCCTTCGAAAGCCAATTCTATACGGCGCTCATGCTTAATTTTTTTACGCATTTCATCTTTATCGCCGGCAGCGACATCTACCGCAGGCATTTGAACGCTTGTGCGCGAACGTACTGCATTGACGGCTTCACGTGCGGTCATTGAATAGCCTTTATTATCATCCGGTCCGTATGCTTCGTTCATTGCTTCGGCATAATTCAATAAAATCTCGGCATATCGGAACATGATCCAATTATGAATACGTTTTTCGTCATTGGTAAGATCCAAATTATTCAGCAGGAATTTCTTTAAGTAATATCCTGTTCGGGAAGCATTTGCCTTAGCCGGATCGTCGTCGCCGCCGGTATATATTTGCATGGTACGCCCATTCCACGAACTGTTATTGGTAACGATGGAATAAGCCAAGCGCGGATCGCGGTTTGCATAGGGATCGGCAGGGTCGGGCGTTCCTTTGTATTCATAAGCCGATACCAGATTTTGCGAAGGAGTTACGCCGCTATTTCCTCCCGGCGTCCCGATAGGATAATTTGCTTTTTCGGGTCCGTTGGTAGATCCGCTCCTGTAAGAAAGAATCACTTCGTTGCTTGTAACTGCGTTTGTTTCCAGAAACAGCGCACGATAATCCGCGTCCAACGAGTACTGCGTCAACTGTATTACGTCGTAAGCCGCTTTTGCTGCGCTTTCCCATTTTTCGGCGTCATTTTCCGGATTATGCAAAGGGCTTGCCGCATACAACAGGATACGCGATTTCAATGCCATAGCGGAACCTTTTGCAAAACGTCCGTCGTATCCCGAATAACTGGAAGATTTCCATGTAAGTTGTTGCAGGCTATCCAAGACATAATCTATTTCCGAAACGGCGTAATTTACAATGTCGTCGAAGTCGGCACGCGGCAAGTCTGACTTTTCATCCGGTGAAAGGACTTCTTTTACCAAAGGAACTCCTCCATAACGTTTCATCAACTCGAAGTAAAACCATGCGCGTAAAACATGGGCTTCCGCACGCATCCATGCAATATTTTGCACCGACCGGCGGTAATCGTTTCCTCCGTCCGACAGCGTATCCCGGTTCTGGTATAATTGCTCTTTGTAGTTGACCGAATAATCCAGAAAAAAGTTTGCCGCCCGGATTCCTTTATAACAATTTGCATAGACGTCATCCGGATTGTTGTATTGGTTCCAGGTACCTTCATTAAAATACTTCACGCTTGAAACGGTCTTTGTGTAAGCCGCTTCATCCGACTTTGCCGCATCGATATTTGAATCCAAGGCATAAAATCCGCTCTGTATGAAAGAATACGGAGCATATCCCAGATTGTACAACCTTGAGTAACCTGATGCGAGTTGTTCTTCCGTAAACAACGTGTCTATCTTTGTGTCTAATGTATCGCAACCAGCCGCCATCAGACTTGTAAAAACGATTAATATATATTTGATCTTCATGATATTCATTTTTTAAAAACCTATAGTTAATCCTGCATTGTAAGATTTGATGCCGGGATAGCCTGACATCGTTTCCGGATCGATATTGTACTCGGACAACAGCGAACTGATTGTAAACAAATTTATCCCATTGATGTATATCCTTGCCGAACCGAGTTTCAACACCGAAAGTAAGCCTTTCGGGAAGTTATATCCCAATTCGATGTTCCTTATTTTTAGAAAGCTTCCGTCTTTAATCCAAAAGCTTGAAGCCGTATAATTATTAGTATTGTATTCTTTTGACAGGCGCGGATATGTGGCGCTACTGCGTGTGTCAATATCTTGTTCGGGATAATATGCCCAGCGATTTTTAGCCCATTCGTAAACATTTCCGTTATTTTCAAACGCCACGACTTTGTTGTAAGCCCCCGACAGCAGATTAACGTCCCTTCCCGATACGCCCTGCATTAAAATCCGCAAGTCGAAACCTTTATAATCAAGTTGGGCTGCAAACGAATAAACAAAATCGGGAAACGAAGTATGACCGGTTTCTTTTTTATCCCGTTCATCAATCACATTATCGTCGTTTAGATTACGGTATTTAATATCCCCCGGTTGAACTGCGCCCATAGAAGGAACAGGATTATCAATCAAATTTCCACCGGCGTCGAAATCAGATATATCATAAAATCCGATAGCTTCATATCCGACAGGAGTTCCTATTGATTTTCCTGTCTTGGAAGCATAAGGCGACGCAGTCGGTAATTCGGCCATATAGTCGATTTTATCTTTCACGTAAGTTCCCATCGCTGTTATATTGTATTTTAGCGCTCCCGATTTATTTTCATACGTGGCCTTAAATTCAAATCCTTTAGTGGTTACTTTCCCGACATTTCGATAGGGCGCATCCATTCCGACAACAGCCATAATGTAGTTGTCGGCCGAAACGATTCCCGAACGTTTATCAACGAAACCGTCAATGGTAACAGACAAGTCTTTTAACAAGCCGACATCCATACCCAGATTATATTTGGCGCTTTTCTCGGCGGTTATTTCCGGATTTGCGATATAGGCATTGACAATGGCACCGTTCCATGTGGGTTCTCCAGTGCTGGCGCCGGTAGGGTAGCTTCCTTCGTTCTTATAATACTGTTGATAGAGATAACGACCTTCGCTAAAATAATCATAACCGACCTGACCTGCCGATGCGCGAAGTTTAAGAAAATCAACAGCGTTCAGGTCGGACATGAATTTTTCTTTCGAAACAATCCATCCGGCTGAAACGACAGGGTAAAACACAAAACGATTGCCCGGTTTGTAATTGTCCGAACCGCTGTGGGCAAAGCTGATTTCGCCCAAGTATTTGCCGTTGTAAGAATACGCGGCGCGTCCCGAAAGGTTAATATAAGCATAACGAGTATTTACTCCGGCTTCTCCGTTTTGATTTTGATCTACTTGCCGGACAGACTGCAAATAGCTCAATCCCGTTTTTATTTTATGCAATCCTAAGTCTTTATCGTATCCTGCGGTAAGCTGCCATTGTTTCCAGTCCCATTGGTTGGTTCCGTAATCGTCGGAGACAACATAATTCGTATTTTGATTCGATGTTTGGATTTCCGTACCGATATGGCGGGCGTAATCCTTTGTTATATTGCGTGAACCCCTTGTCCAGTTACTGAACGAAACGGCTTCGGTGAGGTACAAACCTTCCACAAGAAAATCCAGCCTTACTTTCAAACTATAGTTCACTTGCATTGAGCGGTCGTGCGTAGTATTTATTCCCAGTTCGCGAATAGATGCTACCGGATTGTTCGGATAAACCATCGTTCCCGTCCAAGTTCCGTTGTCATTACGCACCGGATAGATGTTGTTCGGATAACGTTCGAGATTAGCCCAAAGAGTAGATCCGGTATAAGCCGGATATTTCCTGTTTTCAATTCGGCCTCCTAAATCCATTTTACCGTCAACGTATTTGAAAACAGAGAAATCCAAATTCGACCGGATATTGTATTGAGCCATCTGAGCATTTGAATGTTGGTCGTCGTTTTGCACATCGTAAAAGCCATTGCTTTGGGTATGATTTACCAGCACATAGTAACGGGCATTATCACCTCCCCCTTTGAACGACAAGTCCGCCGAACTGAAAGGCGTATTTTTCTTTAGCGTTTCATCATGCCAATCGACATCGGTTCCCGCGCCGTTTTTGTAATCGCT
>JAISWY010000307.1 GCA_031270925.1 Candidatus Symbiothrix sp. | reverse complement strand
TCGGCATTACCTTCGATGGCAGCGATGGCGGCAGTGATAATCAGCATATTACCGGATTCTTCTACCGGCATGTCGCCGCCGTAAGTCTGTCCGTTGGCCAAGGGATACGTGCCTACGTCGTGAGCCGCGAATGGTTTCGTCCATTTTCCGCTTTCGCTGTAATAGAAGATGTGATTGAGCAGACTCTTTGCCAGTTCTACGTTATAATAAAGGAACAGTGGCGCGGAAGGATAGGTAATGTCCACCGTACCGATAGAGCCGTTGCTGAAATTTTCTTTCGACAGCCACAGCAGATCGCCGTTGGGGGCTTGCACGAGTTTGTGGGCGGCAATGGATTGACGGTAGGCCAAGGCGCAGAGTTCGGCATATTCTTTGCCGCCGGCTTGGGTAGCGTCTTCCATCAGTTTTTTATCGAAAGCGTAGCATTTATCCATTAACTTGTTGTAGTCTGCATACGCATCCTTGAATTGTTCAACAATAGACGATTTGCCATCGACATTCCAATAGGGGCGCAGGTTTTCGCCGAAATATTGGATGGAATAAATGTCGTCGTAGCCGAGCATGATTTTGTCGGAGGTGCATTCGGCTTTAACAAAATGCTGTGTGAGCGTAATTTTGTTGTTTTCGGTGGAATATTCAACATTTGCCTTATTTGCCACAAGGTAAAAATATCCCCAATCGATTCGTAGATCGTCGCCTTTTTTAGCCAGAATATTTTGTTCAACGCTACCGGCTTTCAAATAAATCATTTCGCCGTGTTCTTCACTCGAAATTTCGGCTTTTTGATACGGCGTATTCAAGGCCCAAGCAGGCGATACTTCAAAATAAAATTCTACTTTATGCTTTTTTCCATCGGTGGCAACCGTTTTGTAGGTCAGATAATTGACCGGACGTGAAAGCAGTTTCAAATCATCCATCAGCAAGGGCGCGGTAAAAGTAACAGTCAAATCCACATTGCCGCAAGCAAAAGTATAATGCGTTTGCGTTGCTTGCACATCAACCGATTTCTGTATTGCCGTTTGCTCGAAAACCGGCGACAGGTTCGCGGCTGCTAAAATTCCGAAATCGAGCAATCCGTTGGCATGGGGATTGTGGCAATAAGCGGCAATCGTGTTTTCGCCTTCTTTCAATGCGGCGACAATTTCGGGCGACAGTTTCAAAATGGCGTTTTTATTGCAGCAAGCCACCTCGGATATTTTTACTCCGTTGATGTAAAATTCGGCCTCGTCGTCGTTGCTGTACATCAGATAGAGTTCTTTGTCTTTGGCGTCGGCGGGCAGTTCAATTGTGCGGCGCACCCAGATTTTTTCTTCCATCCAATCGGTTTTTGCCGCACCTTCGGTGTAGTTCGAGAGGGTGCCGAATGCGCCTTGACCGGTTTTCCATGTGGCGTCGTTGAAATTGGCGGCTGTCCAATTAGCCGCAGGTTTGGCGAGGGTGTAACGGCCTTCCCAGACTTCCATTTCGGAAGTGGGAACGAGGACTTCCATGTTCGCCACTTCTTGTCCCATAAAGCGATAGGCGACGTCATCGACTTTAATAACTCCCAAAAGCGGAAAATCTTTTCCCGTCCAGTGTTTTACGGGGCTGTCGTAGAGATTGTCGGTTTCACTCCATGCGCTCGTGTAGGGGTCGATGGTTACGAGTGGGACGGCGGGAGCGCGGAGATCGCTTTTGATTACTGTTTGTTTGCTGCTTTGCATGCAGGACGATAGCAATAATGCGCCTGCAAAAAGAATCAAAATTTTCTGTTTCATTTTTTTGTTTTTTAAAATTATAATTGTTTATTTGATCATTTTTTTACAATATTATTTTTTGATATCCCGACAAAGGGACATGTCCCCTTGTTATTACCGAAACGATATAAACCCCTTGTTCCAAAGGCGACAACGAATATTCGTTTTGTTGCCGCTCTCCGAAATCTTTCAGCAATTTGCCGGATATATCGTATATCTTTACCGATACGGCTTCGGAAGAAGGCGCGTTTACCTGCAGTTTTTTGCCTGCCTGAATGATTTGAATGTCGCTTTCTATCGGATTATTGATTCCAACAAGTCCCGCCACCTTTTGATAAAACGCCACACAGAAATTGTAAAGCGGATAGGGCTGATTGTAAATCACCTGCCCCTGTTCGTTTTTCGGTTCGTAGGTGGGACGCAAAATGCGGTTGTTACTGCGGGGATAGATGTAATTGCCGCTGCCGTCTTTTGCATCAATATCCACATAATTGAAAACAGCTTGGTAGGGATCGCTGTCGCGCAAATTGCCTTGTCCGACTGCGTTTTCGCCGGCGTAAGTAATTTCAACATCTTTTTCCGTATCGAGATCGTTGGCGCAGGTAATTTCCACTACATCATCGCCTACAACTTGCACATCGGTGATGGTTTGATTGGCGCGATTGTAATAAACCAAAAATCCGAAGTTGGTAATTTTCGGCATTGTTTTGGTGTCCAACACCAGCGGCGGGACCGGTACGTGGAATGTGATGCGCAGTTTTTTAGGGTTGGCCGGGTCGCGGGAAATGCTTTTGGGTTGCAGCGGCTTAAAGTTTTCGCCTTCGATTTTTACCTTATTATATACTTTACCCAGCATTTCGCCGTACCAGCGGTAACCGTTGGCATCCA
>JAISWY010000275.1 GCA_031270925.1 Candidatus Symbiothrix sp. | reverse complement strand
CTACGCGAGTTTCAACCGGCTGCAAAATCCCGTTACCGGCGCCGGCCTGCTGGCTTCATTCCCCGAAACGGACGAATCGACCGCTTTACATGCCGCCGCCCTGCACGAGTTTGCCGATGCGCAGTATTCACCCTATTCCTTCCTGCGAGACCAACCCATCACGTACAGCGGCCGGGAGACATTCGACGTACAGGCCATCCGCAATGATTTCCCCATCCTGCATCAGAAAATACACGGAAAAGACCTGATCTGGTTTGACAATGCCGCCACTACGCAAAAACCGCGACAGGTGATCGACGCCGTTTCAAAGTATTATGAAAACGACAATTCCAATATCCACAGGGCGTCTCATACTCTGGCGGCTCGCTCGACCGACGGCTACGAAGGCGCGCGGGAAACGGTGAGAAAATTCATCCATGCTTCGTCAGCCGACGAAATTGTCTTTGTACGCGGAACAACCGAAGGCATCAACCTCATTACCCAAACATACGGACTGAAATTTATCCTTCCGGGCGATGAAATCGTAGTTTCCACGCTGGACCATCATGCAAATATCGTCCCCTGGCAACAACTGGCAAAAGAGAAAAACGCCCGTTTGCGGGTCATCCCCATCAACGACAGAGGGGATGTGATTATAGAAGAATACGAACGGCTGTTAAATCCACGTACTAAAATCGTTGCATTTGCGCAGGTAAACAACACGTTCGGGACAATCTCCCCGGCGAAAACAATGGTCGACATCGCAAAGCGTTACGGTGCAAGAGTATTGATTGACGGGGCGCAGTCAATCGCCCACACCTCTGTTGATGTACAGGATCTGGATGTGGATTTCTTTGTATTTTCGGGACATAAGATATATGCACCCAATGGAATCGGCGTTGTTTATGCCAAAAAGGAATTGCTAGAACTGATCCCACCATGGCAAGGCGGCGGAAACATGATTAAGGACGTTACATTCGAAGAAACCGTCTTCAACGTTCCCCCGGCCAAATTTGAAGCCGGAACGCCCAATGTCGCCGATGCAATCGGACTGGGCGCTGCATTGGATTATGTGAGCCGGATCGGAATAAACAACATCGAAAAATACGAACACTGCCTGACGGAATACGCCCGCAAAGAATTGGGACAAATTGAAGCTGTCCGCATGATTGGCAATCCCCGCGAACGTGTAAGCGTCGTCTCGTTCATCATTCCGGGAAAGCCTGCGCCGGAAGTCGGAAAACTGCTCGATCTGGAAGGTATTGCACTGCGTGCCGGACACCACTGCGCCCAACCGGCCTTGCGCCGGATGGGACTGGAAGCAACCGTCCGCCCGTCATTCGCATTCTATAATACTTTGGAAGAAATAGACAAATTAGTAGAGGCAGTAAAAAAAATCGTAGCAGTAAAGAAAAGCACAATGCCCGGCAAGGCGTTTTAACGCTTGGTAAGATGTTTACCAAAAACGCCTGCTCTAACCGGCATCATATTATACCGTAATGTATTTGTCCCCCTTGATGATTAATATCCAGTTCACGTACCTTTTCCAAATACAGTTTTGCTTTTTCTTTATTACCTAAACCGAGATAGCCCAAGCCCATTACATAATTACAGTGAATCCGGTTGCGAATATTTAAATCATCGTTCCAAATAGCCAAATCGGGCAGAGAAACAGCAAAATAGTCGATTTTGCAATCATCGTTAAGATGCTGTTCGCCATGCGCGATGAGTTTATGAAAGCGGCTTTCCTCCTCTTCTTTCCGGTTTAATTCCAAACACGCTAATCCTTGATAGAAAATTTTATCGGGTTGCGCGTCATTGTAGAAAAACGCTTGCTTCGGCTCAGATGAGCCGCGAGTGGCGCGTTCAAAATGACGGACGGCATTCTCTTTGTCTTTCAAAGCATTGTATGTCAAACCCAAGTAATAATCAATATCGTTTTCTTCCGCATTAATAAGTTTGCCTTCGCCGAGATTGTGGGGATACGATTCCGTTTCTTTCAGCAATGCCAAAGCATCGGCAAACCGTTTTTCGGTTATGGCTAACTTCGCCAGTTCCCTCCGGCAAAGTACATACTGTCCTGTAACTTTCCCTTCGCCACCTTCCCAAGGGTGAAATTTCCGCGAAGCGATTAAATTCTTTGCCGTTTCGTATTCGCCCAACTGATTATAAAGCGTGATTCGCTCAATGCATAAATCGTCGCGCTGTTCAACCAATTCCAAATGATTTTCCAGAAAATCAAGCCGTTTACGGTGCGCTTTTCCTGTCTTTTTGTACAGTTGGTCGAGTTCCATCAAAATACGCGCATCGGTCGTGTCTAACCTAAACGCGCGTTCCAAAAAATCCTGTGCTTTTTGCTTTTCATTTCTTTTATTATGATACGCCAAAGCAAGGTTGCGAAAGACGGTCGGAAATGTATCGTCCAACTGCGCCGAGCCTTCCCAACAAGCTATTGCTTCATCATATTGCCTTACCGAGTACCAAAAATTGCCCAAAAGATACGGCGCTTTAGCGTCATCCGGACTATGCTCAATAGCTGCCTGCAAGATACTGACTTCTTCAATACGGTTGGGGAAACAATAGTCGGGACTTGCGGTTGCAGCTTGCCGGTAATATGTTGCAGCTTGTTGGGGATTGCCTGCGCAAAGTGCAAAATATGCCAATGCGTACAGGTTTTGCAGGGACACAACCGATTGTACCTTTACGAGCAACGCCTGTGCCTCATCATACATTCCCGCCCCCACAAAATCAAGCGCATATTCCAAATAATCGTGAGCCGAGCCGCGAGAAATGCGGTTGATTTCTTCCAAAACCGAATGCTTGCCTGTCAATAGATATTTTTCAAACAAACAGCCGATGTTGAAGCTGTCGACTTTCAACGATTCGTCAAGCCATAGTAAAGCCTCGCCGGTTCTGCCCAATTTCCGCAAAATAGACGTTTTCAACTGCCGTGCTTTGTGATTATGCCAATTCCTTAATAAAGAATATTCAATTTTGTCCAAAGCATCGTTATACCGTCCGTTGATACAGTCGATTTGTGCTAATGAAAAACAGGCGGCATCTTGCCATGCAGCGTTCCATGCAGATTTGAAAAAGGCGTCGTATGCATCATTCAATTTGTATTGCATTTTCAAACACACGCCCAAATTATAATACGGCTCGCCGTCATAGGGATTTGGATTGCGTTCCGTTAATGTTTCAATCGCTTTGCGGAAATATTTTTCTGCTTTCGCAAACTGTCCGCGCCGCATCAACAGCAGCCCCACGGCATTACTGCAACGCACGTCGCCCGCATCGCACCGCAACGCTTCTTCGTAATAATCCAATGGATTGTAAGTAGCATGGCGGTATTGTTCAAGATGCTGTCCCGTCAAAAACAGTTGCTCGGTAGATTCAATCTCTTTGGGTTCGCGGGCGGCTTTGGCAGGCGAAGGAAGAGGTTTGTTTTCCGGCTTTTCGGGAGTGTAATCAATCAATAATTTGCCGTTTTCGGTGTAAATTTCCAAATTAACCGCACCATCTTGTTTCAGAGGATTGCGGCTTTCGCCGCAATGACGAAAATGAAACGGACTTGCGGGCGAAATATCAAAGGCTGTTTTCGCCAACGTTTCCCCGTTTTCATCTTTCAGATACAAATGTAGATTCTTATACTCGCTTGTTGTATAAACGATTATTTCTATTCTGCCGTCTTTTTCTTCAAAATTTACCGCCGCATTTTTATTCGCATTTTTCACATAACCAACCTGCGCATAAGGCATAAAATATTGCTGCCAAGAGCGTTCTTCTAAGGGCTGAAGCCACGAAAAATCGGGTTGATTGTCGGTATAAACGCCAGTCATCAGTTCTATATAAGGACCATCTTCGTCGGTAAGATTTCTGTCCCACGCACACCCAAAATCGCCGTTGCCCCACGTCCATTGCTTTTTGCCGGGCGAAACGTGGTGGTCGGCAACATGCAGCAGACCCGCCTGTATGCCCTCGTCGTAACCGCCAACAAAATCGTACTTTGATTCTACTGCCATAAACGAAGTCGGAACCGGCACATTCTTGTAACGTGAAATATCCACGCCTGCCGAATAATCCTGCTTGTAATACGTTCCTGTGGCAATCGGGAAACTCGAAACATCGCGCCGTCCGTGGTCGAAGACCGCGTGTACATCGGGCGGAAACACCGATTTGTAGTTGTCATTCACCACCACCGCCGGATTTGCCCACCAGAGAAACGTTTGTGGAAATGGCGTACGGTTATAAATCTGCACATTGATTTCCAGATATGCCTTATCGGGATAAAGCGTAAAGCCGTGTTTGTCTTTCAAACGCGATATTCGCTCAATTTCGTTGCACCAGACGGTTTTCGATCCGTCGGCGTTTTCTTCTATTGAACAATCGGTCGGCAAAAAGGTGCTTGGGCGATGGTGCTGTGGAAAATTAAACTCAATTCCGCCCGAAATCCAAGGTCCTGTCAAGCCCACAAGTGCAGGTTTAATCACTTGATTGTAATATACAAAGGGACGTTTTCGGATTTTATCATACGCCAACTGTACCCGTCCGCCGAGTTCGGGTAAAATCATTATTTTCAGATACTTGTTTTCCAAAAAGAAAGCGCAATAGGATTTGTCGGTTTTCTCGTCGCCAATTGTTTCCACAACAGGATAGGGATAAACCGATCCACTGCTGCCCTGATACACGCGCTTTTCGAGAAAGACCGGATTTTTTTCCTCTTTGCCAATCGGATAAGTGGGCAGCAGGATTTCTTCTTCCCATGCACGTACAATGCCTTTTTCCTCAACTGTTGAACTGAATAAATATTGAGTTATTTTTTCCATTGTCTGAACTGTGATTTATTTGATTTTCGTTGGTTATTTTGAAATAACAACATTTTCCACTCCCGCAATCGAATTTTTCTCTTTAAAGTCGATTTCGACAGGTAAATAAATGGGTGCATCTTTTTGCAAAGGCAGAATTTTTAGAATTAATGTGCCGTCTTTGATTTTGTCTTTAAAATAGCGCAAATTGATTTCAAACGATTTTCCATTGTAAAAATTATCCGTTAATAAAGTTTCGTCTGAATAAAGCCGTGTGACATCGCCGATATAGTTTATATACAGGAAAATATCTTTTTTTGTATAATCATAATCTTTAGGGACTGTTATCTGCCAAATCGCCGCATTGTCAAAATCCTTATCGACAGGACTTTCGGCAACTTTCTGTACGCCAACGGGAATTTTGCGCAATTCACCCGGATTACTTATTTTGATTACTTCGACTTCGCGCTTTTTTGCCGGCGCCGGTTGTAAGGTGGGAACAGTTTCTGTTTCAAGCACAATCTTAATTCTTGCACCACCCCATTTGAAAGAATATTCATTGCGCTCTTTGTTCAGGTTCACTTTTTTATTGTCGATAAGAAAATGAGCGGGAATATTTTCTACCTGTTTAAAGGTATAAATAAATCCCTGCTTATCAGCAGTTTCAATTATTGGTTGCGCCGTCGCATACTGTAGGATTTTGTCCCCGATTTTCATATTGAACGGGAAGAAAAAGCCTGCACCTTCGGGAATGTTCATTGTTGGGAATACAATTTTCCCCTTTGGCAAATCAATTTCAAGCGAAACCTCTTTCTTTTCGCCCAACTTTTTTAACCGCTCGTAATTATTCACAAAAACATATCCCGAACTGCCATCGGAACGCACACACCAGCGTAATGCGTCGTTATTTTCAGGAAAATACGGCTTCATTGTCGCTAGTCCTTCACCAAAATCCTGCAAAAACAAATGCAAATTTCTCAATAAATAATAATGCGCATTAACCTGCCCAAACTCGCCAATCGGGGCTTGGAAATCGTATGTTTTTACCGGCAAATCGTTATAATTGGTCATTGGAGTTGCCTGTATTTCGTTCAGGTAAGTAAGTTTACCGTCGGGATTTGTGCCTCCGTGGTACATATAATATCCCGGAAGATTGCTGCCCGAGCCGATTTTCACCAACACCAGCGCATAAATATCCATCGGCGCAATGCTGATACGGCGATGATACGAAGGCATCATTCCACCGCCGAGTTCGCAGGTAAAATAGGGATAATCGGCATCTTCGCGCGTTTCCATTTCCGATTGCTGCCCAAGTTGTTCGGTAGCAATCACGGTTGAACGGCGGAAAGGACGAAATTGATACGCCTTGGGGTAATCGCTTGGCATTTCGCTTAGACTTCTGTCCCAAAAACCGTCGGGATAATCGCCGTAAAGCGGAATAATTTCTCCATAAGCGGCAGGTGTGGCAAGCGCAGGCCATCCGGTGCGCGTATAAAGCGGCACGTCAAAGCCTGTATTTACGGCTATTTCCTTGAGTTTTGCCAAATGCTCCCACCTGCCCCTGTACTCATTTTCAATCTGAATGCCGATAATCGTACCGCCATCTTTCCACAATAAGCCTTTAATTTGCGCAAAAACGGTTTTGTACCATTTTTCCGCTTCTTCCAAATATTCAGGGTTGTTTTGGCGCAATTTCATTCCGCTCGTAGCGAGCCAGTCGGGGAAACCGCCGTTGCGAACTTCGCCATGCGCCCAGGGTCCGATGCGTAAAACAAGTTTCAAGCCCAGTTCTTTGCAGGTTTCGGCAAAGTGGCGTAAATCACGCTGCCCCGTCCAGTCATACTGTCCCTTGATTTCCTCGTGATGAATCCAAAAAACGTAAGTAGCAATAATGTTAATGCCTCCCGCCTTCATTTTTTGCAGTTCGGTACGCCACTCGCCGACAGGCACGCGGGCGTAGTGAATTTCGCCCATCACAGGAACTACACGTTTGCCGTTCCACAGCATACTCTCGCTGTCAATCTCAATCGTTTCACCCGAAGGATTGGCGGCAGCGCCCATTTT
>JAISWY010000269.1 GCA_031270925.1 Candidatus Symbiothrix sp. | reverse complement strand
CAACGAACAGCATCGGAGGTAAAAAGCAAAACCCAAGAAAAAGTAAGCGATTTTTTGAGTTAAAACATTAAAATATGCAAAACAATTCATATCTTTGCAAATAAATGTAAAAACACAGTCGGATGAAAAAAATAGCAGCCGTTACGATGGCCAGAAACGATGAATTTTTTTTAAATAAATGGATCAACTACTACGGCGTTCAATTGGGCGAAGAAAATTTATATATTTATCTCGACGGTGAAGATCAGCCCATTCCCGAAAATGCAGGTAAAACCAATATAATTCATTGTAAGCGAGTGGTCGAACATGTAGTTAGAGCCGAAAAACGCCGTTTGCGCTTTTTGTCGCAACGGGCTGCCGAACTACTGAAAACCTACGATATAATTATAGGTGTGGATGCCGACGAATTTTTGGCGGTCGATCCGGAAACCGGAAAATCGTTAGCCGAATATTTGAGCGCATTACCTTATCCAACATCTGTTTCGGCCTTGGGAATGGATGTAGGGCAACATTTGGATTTGGAACAGACGCTTGATTACTCCCAACCGTTTCTGACACAGCGACATTTCGCGTTGCTTTCGTCGCGCTACACCAAGCCTTCGGTTATTTTCCGGCCGGTACGTTGGGGTTCGGGATTTCATCGCATCAAAGGACATAATTTCAGAATCGACAAAAACCTCTATCTTTTCCACTTCGGAAGCATTGATTATGAGATGATTATGAGCCGGTTCAAAGACAGAGACAGAATGGCAACCGGACGCGAAAAACACATCAAAAAACGCGCGCGCACGATCTATATTATCTCCCACAGAAAAGCGCATTCCGGCAATAAATACTTCAAATTTGCCCGTATTTTGCAATATTGCATCCGACCGATTTATGCCTTGAACAAACCGGCAATGCTGGGCTGGAAATTAGTGGTAACAATTCCCGAACAATTCCAAAATATTGTGTAACTAAATGGAACATAAAACTTTAATATCAGTAATCATTCCCGTATATAACGGCGAGAAATACCTTGCGCAATGCATCGAAAATACGCTGTGTCAAACTTATAAACAGTTGGAAATCATTGTAATAGATGATGGTTCAACGGATAAGTCGGCGCAAATTGCAGCACAATATCCCGTCAAAATTATTTCACAAAAAAATAGCGGACTTGCCGCGTCAAGAAATACAGGAATAGACAATGCCACAGGCGATTACATTCATTTTTTGGATGTGGACGACTGGCTCAATTTGCAGTATTACGAAAAAATGCTCGAAGCCGTTCAATTGACAAAGGCGGAAATGGCCGTTGGCGGCGTGATAAACGAAATTCGTCAAAAACGCACACAAATATTTGACTATCAAATTGTTGTATCAACCATCGACGATAAGCTCGCTTTGACCAATGTCGGCAAATATGGTTATGCGTGGCGGTATTTGTTTGATATTAATTTTCTGAAAAACAATAATTTACGATTTGAAGAAGGACGATTGATCGAAGATTTGGCATTTTCATTGCAAGCAGTGTATTTTGCCAATAAAATTGTGAGTGTTCCAAATGCAGTTTATGTTTACAAATTGCGCGAAAATTCGATTATGAGCAATCGCAATAAAGCGTTCAAACAGAAGCGGCACGAAGATTGGAAACACGCCAAAGAAGTGCGCCGGCAATTTGCAGAAGAACATCATTTTCAAATTCCCGATGTGGCCACCAAAGGCCTTGGAGCAAAAATCATCAAGTGGTTTGCCTGAGAATGTAGGCGTAAAACGATTTTTCGGAAAAGTTTTTTACAACACGCAACTTGTGAATGGTAGTCAGACGGCAAAGTTGTTGCCATTTTTCCGGCGTCCATTCGTCTTTAAGGGCAAGTTGTATGCGATGGACGTCAATATCGTTGATAATTTCACAGTTTAATCCTTGACAATCAGCCCTTTTCACAACTTCGTTGAACATAATTTGAAACCAGAAATAATGCTGCACCTTGTTTTCGTTTTGCCAAAAAGCAAACAAAATATTCTTCATTATTTCCAAAAGCGGATAATTTTTTTTCGCAACAATAAAACTGTTCAGCGAATTGACTTTAAATTGCTCGTTCCAATAAAAATATTTGTGATAATATTCGACCCATTGTTGTTCGTCAATCGGAGGTTGTGCTGTTCTCTGAAAAAGAAAAAAATCCTTTTCCAGTAATGTCGAATCAATTTTTCCTGTAAGTAAAATTTTTGCATCCAACCACAGGCCGCCGTATGCCGCAAGCAAACATACGCGCAAAAGGTCGGAAAAATGCGCCATCTTGTAAGCTTTTCCCGTTTTTTCAAACGTAAAACCGGGCAAATCCAAATAATCGGCAATCGTGTCTTTCGTCAATCTAATTATTTTATAATCAGACATATATTTATCTACCGAATGGAAACAGGCGCGAATAACGGGTGGCAGGTCTTTGTCAAAACCTTGATACCAAAGTTGCCAAACAATTTTTTGAGTTTCCAAATTTTGCTTGGGACGAATATCCCAATGCGGCAATTTTCCATCAAAATAAGGCTGAATATAATTGATATTCAGATAGTCAGCTACTCGATTCTGTTTTTTGAGAGTTTGATTGATTCTGAAAGACAAAAACATCATTTTCCGGATTTAATGCTACAAAGATAGCCATTTATCTGCAAAAAATGATTACTTTTGCGGGAAAATTAAAAAATCAATGAAAGAGCTACCTCTTATCTCGGTGATTGTTCCTGTATTTAATGGCGAAAAATATGTGGCGCAATGCATCGAAAATTTGTTGTATCAATCGTATAAGCACTTGGAAATCATTATTATAAACGATGGTTCGACCGACCATTCGGAAGCCATTGCCTCCAAATATCCCGTGTGCATAATCAATCAGGCCAATCAAGGACTATCGGCAGCTCGAAATGCAGGAATGAACGCTGCCACAGGCGATTACATTCATTTTTTTGATGTTGATGATTTGATAAACACCGATTTTTATCAAGAAATGCTCAATGCCGTTACTTTTGCCGATGCTGACATGGCTTGTAGCGGCGTAGTTTACGAGAAAGGGTATCAAAATAATATTTACGACGAATGTTTTATTGCCGTCAATGCCGACGATAAAATCACGTTGTGTAAAGTTTGGACGCAAGGTTTTGTATGGAAATATCTTTTCAAAAAATCATTTTTAGTCGATAAGAAGCTGGAATTTCACCTCGGACGCTTGATAGAAGACATGGCGTTTTCATTACAAGCCGTTTTTTGGGCAAACAAAGTGGTATTTGTACCCCACGCCCTCTATTACTACAAATATCGCCAAAATTCTATTTTGACCAACAACAATAAAACATACCGGAAAAAACGGGATGAAGATTATAAATTCGCACGCCGGTTCTGTCTGGATTTTGCAAAAGAACACGATTTGACTATACTTGAAGAACAAGTTGATTGGATACAATACAAACTTTTAGGCATTCCAATTATGAAAAAACGAATGTCGAAAGTGGGTAAAACTCATTGGCTTTTATTCGGAATTTATGCATTGCAACGAAAAGTCTTATAACCGTTCAGTCTCAGTTTTTATTCTTTCCCGATTTGCTCCATGATTATTTCGCCGGCTCTTTGCGATGCGGAACCATCTTCGCAGGGAATAAGCACCTTATTTTCAAACAGTTGCAAATTTTCGGCATAATTTTCCATCGAAAAACGGTTAATATTTTCAGCTAATTTCTCATTATTTTCCGAAAAAGGGAAAGGCAAATTCTTTATGTCCAAATAAGTGCCTCTGTCATAACATTCTCCATCGTTTGCATAAAGAAAAACAGGACGCTTCGTTAGCATAAAATCAAACATGACCGATGAATAGTCGGTAATCAGAATATTCGAAATATACAAAAGTTCCTGAATATCAGGATAGTGTGTAACATTAACCGTTTCGGATGATATTTGTAGAAAACGAGATAAATCCTCGTCCATAATATTCGGATGTAATCGAACCAAAAGTTTCCAATTCCCGCCGAATTTCGCGCTTAGCGTATCAAGCAACAAGCTTGTATTCAAATTGTAGGTGAAATCTTTCATGCTTTCACGGAAAGTAGGACAAAAAAATACAATTTCCGTCTGCTTTTTTATTCCGTATTTCGCGAATATTTTCTCTCTAAGGAATTGATCATCATTAAAAAACACATCATTTCTTGGCATTCCCGTTTCCAAAACTTTACCCGAATACCAAAAAGAATTTTTAATCGTATTCGTGCAATATTTTGAACCCGACAGCACAACGCTCCACATCGCTTCCTCTTCCTTGGCTTTCCGAACATATCCTTCGGACAAAGTGGCTTCAACGTCTTTTTCGATTTTTTTCAAGGCCGTTCCATGCCACGTTTGAAGATAAAATTGATTGTTTTTCCTCACAAATCCACCGCCAACTGTGTAGAAATTGGTGTTATGAATGATAATTTTCGCAGTTGCAGCCACCCAAAAATACCGGATCGACGGAAAAACAACCGTTTTGATACGTTTATCTATATTTTCAGGACGTCGCTTTTTACTAAACGCCCAAAAGAGATTGATTTCGCTCGAATAATTTTGCAACAAAAAATCGGAAATCGCTTTGGGATTGCATCCGTAATTACTGCCGTTAAAACTCATTATCAAAATCCGGTTTCGCCGAATACTACAAAACGGAACAAGAAAATATTTATAAAAATTATATCTTGTTTTATATTTTAAATCCCTCAGTTTACCCATATTGTGTTCCCATTTATTAGATGCAAATGCAAAATTAGATGAAAAACCTCAATTTTCCAAGCGTCTGCAATGAAAAAAAGTTTTTTTAC
>JAISWY010000221.1 GCA_031270925.1 Candidatus Symbiothrix sp. | reverse complement strand
ATGAAATTGGATGGCTATAATGAAACAGAAAATAAGACAAATTCTAAAAAACAGTTCCATCTTGAAAAAGATTTTGAGAATCATAAGGACGAAAAAAATTGTAAAGGGGACAAAAAATATCTTTGATATAGATAAAACAGCCTCGTTTAACAATTGTACATTTGATATAATAGGAAACAATAATTCAATACAATGTGGGAAGGGCTGTTATTTGAAAGATGTGAAAAATTTATATTCGCGGCAATGACAATTCAATAATAATCCACAATAATGTAAAATATGACGGTGCTTTTTTGATAGCTTCCGATAAAAGTTGTATAAAAATTGGCGAGAATACAACAACAGAACATAATGTGAAGATAGAAATATCAGAAGATAATATGAAAATAGAAGTTGGCGATGACTGTATGTTTAGTAGTAATATTTTGATATGGGCACAAGATTGGCATGAAATATATGATGAGCAAACAAAACAGAGAATAAATCATGCGAAAAATGTGAAAATCAGAAACCACGTTTGGGTTGGATATAACACAAAAATATTGAAAGGTGTAACAATTGGAAATAATAGCATAATTGCGACAAGTACCGTGGTTACCAAAAGTTTTGAGTCGGAAGAAAATGTTGTAATTGCAGGTAATCCCGGTAAAATTGTAAAGAGAGGGATAAATTGGCATCGTTAAAAGAAATCTGCCATAGAAGATAAGATGCGCTTCGGGTTAGGGGTGGTCTGCCCTCGTAATCCGTTAGGATTGCATCGCTCGGTAGAAACACGGACGCACACGATCACAGGCAAGAATTAGAAACTCTTCCAGCTCTCAATTTCAGGCTCGTTAATTCGCATTCCATTTCCTTTTGATAAATTACCAAATCCCAAAAAAGACGTTTCAAAACAAATTACCCGCTTTTTTATATCCTTATCTGTACGGATAACATCGCATTTCTCGGTCGTATCCGATACTGATACACCGTCTTGCTCAATGTTTCGTGGCGGGTATAACGATAACGGGTGTCGTTCAACAGATTGGTCGCCGAAAGGTTTATATCAACCTTGCCGAAAACCGTCCACCGGGTGCCGACGTCAAATAGAATCAGGTTGTCTGCCGTATTGTCATTGAACTTTGTGTGGTAGTGTTCTGCGCCGACAAAGGCCTGAATTGTCTTAGTAGGGAACAGCGACGCGGTTAATTTCTGTTTCCAATTGATACTCTCGCTTTCAGCACTATTTCCGGCAATAACCAACTCGTTGCGGCTTGCCGACAACGAATATTCGGCTGCAATCCACTTCAACAAAGTACCTTTCAGGCTTGGGGCAACCGACACGACACTCAACCGATGCGGTACGATGTCGTTATTGCGCAAAGATGCCGCCGAAGCCTCCACATATCCTGCATCCAATCCGATACGCAACCTGCCTGAAACCAATCCCTTGCTGATGCCACCATTGACGCGATACGTTTCGCTACGGTTTGATATTGGGCTGTAACCGCTTACTATTAAATCGGATAAGAACAGTTGCGATGTCATAAGCGGCGATTGGTTGCGCTCGTATGTTGCCCCGACATTGGCAAAGACAGATGAAATCGGATTGCGGTAACGTAGCGACAAGGCGGCGGAACTGCCGTAATTTAACTTGTATGAAGGCTCGCCGACAGAAATATTTCGGTAATCATTCATCACAATTCCCTGATAGAAAGTGATTTGCGAAGGATGATTTACCACATACCTTGCATCAGCCGACATTTCCCATTGCGCGGAAAACTTATAACGGGCGAAAACGGCAGGCGATACGATTCCAAACGCTTTTGCCGTATGATTTTCAAAATCGCAGCCGTAATAATTGAGCGAAACGTGGGGATTGAACCACCATCGACGGTTTTCATACACGGCTTCGGGGCGGACGTAGAGGTTGGTAACGCTCAATCGAGAATTGTTAGCCGAAGGGAAATCTCCAACGTCAATTCCGGTCAATCGGCTTTCGATGCGATTATGGGAATAATCCACTCCTGCCCGCCCGCGTACCTGCCACCGTCCGAAAACCCAGCCGTAACTTACTTCCGTTACGGATTGAAATGCCGTAGCCGTAACATCCTGATTATATTGTTTTTCCTCTGATTCTACTGAAAGAGAGTGCGGTTTGTTTACGATGCTGTTGCTTGATGCGACAGTCAGAATCCTGTTGTTGATGCGTTTCACGATTTGCAGTTCGTTTCGTGCCTCAAAAATCGGCTTATCTGCCGTTTGACCTAAATTGTACAAACCCGCAATGTCGGATATTGCGCTGTTTCCGCTGAAATCTACCGACAGATTTTCTTTCAGATACATGCTCGGTTTGTTCGATTTCAGTGTAAACTGCCCCGAAATGGTGTGCGCAAGTATCTGTAACTGTTCACTTTCATAGAACGGCGAAATGGAATTGTCTAAATAGTCAGTGCCTGAATGATGGTCAAGGTTGAGTTTGTCCCGAACATACATCAGAGCGGCTTTTGCATCGTAATTATCGTTGATTTTGAGCGAATTGGTCGTATTGAACAGATATGAACTGTTGAAACGAATCCTCCGGTCTTCAATCGGGGTAGAGTAATTCCCTGCCGTAATATAATCGGGCACTGTGTTGTATGCCAAAGGCGAGCCAAACAGATCGTCGGACGAATAAACCTGATTTTGCGAAGCCGGATTCCATCCTGTATTGTTTACCCTCACGGTTTCAACACTTTGCAGTTTTCGCGCAATCCGCATAGCAAACAATGAGGCATCGTAAAGCATTGGCGAGAAGCCCAATCCACCGTTAATAACTCCTGCCCAGCGAAGTTTTGCGCTCTGTTTCAAACGCAGATTCAACCCCGCCTGTTCGGAATACTCAATGCCCTGCAAGGCACGTACAGGCTGATGATTTTCCATCAGTTCAACGTTTTGGATGTCTTTGTAGGATATGTTGTTTGACGCCAAACCGTACCTGCCTTCCAAAAGGTCATTCCCTTCGATATAGAACTTGTTGATGGGTATGCCGTTGTAGCGAATTTCGCCGCTTTGCGCAACCTCAATGCCGGGCATTTTTTTCAACACATCGGCGATTGTCCGGTCTTGCGCATCGGCATATTGCTGAACGCGGAAAACAAGCGTGTCTCTTTTTACCAAAATATCCGGGGCGGTAACGACAACATCCCGCAGTTGAATGACACGCTCAGCCGATTGCCCTGCTATTTTCGTTAAGTACATCAGAATCAATAAGATGAAAACTGCATATCGAATCATTGCCGTTTCAACGTTTATAATCCCGCTCTATGTAATCGAACCTCGGTTCACGAGGCTGTTCGTTTCTTGGCGTTCCGTCAGGCGAAGTAACAACCACGTTAATTCCCGACACATCGCGCATATATCCCATCGGATCCGTATCGTACCTGCGTTTGGTGGTGTAGAACTTTCCCCGGTTCGTTTTATTATACTGTATATCTGGAATAGTGATGGCACGAGTTGCTTTTGAGGTTATCCCAATCAACGAGAACAGATAATGGCCTTCGCTGTCGCCTGCTTCGAGGATAAAACCGGGCAAACCGCCAAACTTCCAAGGACCGCCGGCTACCTGTATATCTTCGGAATACCAAGCAATCCAATGCCTTCCTCGAAAATCACATTCGGCCATTCGACACTTGTACCCCAATATCTCTTTTGTGCTGTCGCTGTCGGTTTTCCATTCCTGAATCGGAATAGGTTCTTCAAACAAAAACCAGTCGGTTGAAATTTTGTCGGTCGTTGTGAACTTGCCCGATGGATAATTCTTATAGACCGAAAACGTTTCGCCGCCAACGTACCTGCCCGGATTCATTTTGATTTGGTCGGTGGTTGAAACGTTGAGAAGCGAATCAATCTGCATGGTCCGGTAACTCGAAAATTTTGAAAAATCCAAGCCCACTTGAAGAATCATCCTGTCTTTGTTTTCGGATGTAACATCCGTTGTGTCTGTCGAATAGCGATAGTCATAGACAAACTCCATCGTAGCGTCGCCAATTTTTTTCTGCTCAACGGGCGTTCCCGTGTTTATGCTTACCTGATTTCCGGTATAAACCATAACGATTTGATTTTGTTGGGAGTACAACGACACCCCAAACGCGATAAAACCCATAATAAGAAATAACTTTTTCATCATCTCATCAATTTAAAAAGTGAAACATTCGTTTGGGTGCAAAGGTACAGGGTATTCATAACGCAAGCACAATGAAATTATTACCCAAACATTACCCGAATATTACGAAATTATTACTGTTTTCATCCAACGTCCATCCATAATGATTATTTTATTTAACTTTGCGCCCAATAAGCAGCATTTGCTAATGGAAAAGCGAATAAAAGTAATTTACATCTTATCAATCATAACGTCCGTCGCCATGATTACCTCGCAAATGTATTGGTTGTTCAACCAGTACCAACTCTCTTTGCATAACATTAGGAATGAAGCATATACCAAAACACTCCATCTCGCAGAGGCGGATATGGCTCTGCGAGACAGTTTGCAAAACAGGCATTTAAGCACCATGACACGTTCAGAGATGAGTGTTGATCGTAAAGCATTGGACACCAAGGTCGTTTGGATGTTTGAAGCTTATATCATTGACAATCAAGAGGAATCCGCAGAATCGCCTTTGCTGCAATACGATTCGTTGTATATTGAATCACTTCGCATTGCGGGCAAGGATGTTCGGAAACACGTTTTCAGAGTGGAGGTTCCCAATCAGAAATACGATGCTTTTGACGCGCTCAATAGGTTTCACATCAACGAGAAATGTCCTTTTACAATCGAACGTTTGGATTCTCTGCTGCGGACAAACGGTCTGAATCCCGATTTAATCAGCATAGAAACAACCGATTCGATGATTTGGGATGCTGGACGAACAGGCCACACTTTGTTTTTGCATCCTTCAATGGATGTTACCTACCCTTTCAATATCCTTCAACAGCAACAGTTTAGGGTAACGTATCGTTTCAGTGTCTTCGACATTCTTCGGACGATGCTCTTTTCGTTCATCTGTTCGCTGATGCTGTCTTTTCTGCTGATATTCTGCTTTTTATACCAGATAGCAACCATTTTCAGGCAACAACGCATCGACGAAACGCGGAAGAGTTTCATTTTTACGATGCTTCACGAACTCAAACGACCGATTACCGCACTCAAACTCTGCGTTTCGTTTATGAGAAACGACAAGATGATGCAAGACAGCGAGATGAAGGAAGAAATCATCAACAATTCTCATAACGAACTCGATAATCTGTCGTCGTACTTCTCAAAACTGCGCGACGTGATGGCAGACGATACGGACACCATTCCGCTGAATCTCTCAACATTCAATCTCAAAACGCTTGTCGAACAGTGTATCAAGAATCAGTTTATTCCAGCCGACCGAAAGGTCGAAATAAAAGTTTCCTTTGAGAATGAGGATTATACAATTACTGCCGACAAAATGCACATTTACAATGTCTTATGCAACCTATTGGAAAATTCCGTCAAGTATTCCGAAGGGCAAGCCGCAATCAGTGTTGATTGTCGTTTGGTTGGCGAAAAATACGTTATGGAAGTTTCGGATACCGGTTCGGGGATTTCCAAAACTGAATCCAACTATGTGTTCGACAGGTTCTTCCGAAGCAAGGATGTAATCGAGAAAAACATACCCGGAATGGGCTTGGGGCTTTTTTATGTCAAACTGCTGATTGAGGCTCATCACGGCGACATCACATTGCACAGCGAACTTGGCAAGGGAAGTCGTTTTACCGTCGTAATACCCCGGAAACAATGAGAGAGAAGAAGATTTTGCTTGTGGACGACGATTATCGCAATTCGATGCTCCTGAAACGTTTTTTGGAACAGGACTTTGACAACGTGCTTTATGCCGAAAACGGTAAAGTTGCTTGGGAGTATTTTCAGTCTTTCAAGCCTGAACTTGTGTTGCTCGATGTGAATATGCCTGAGATGGACGGTTTTGAACTTGCCCAAAAGATTCGCAGTTGCAACAAAAGCGTGATTCTGTTTTTCCTGACCGACAGAACGGAAAAATCCGATCGCTTACGCGGCTTCGAACTCAAAGGCAACGACTACATTCCCAAACCGTTTTATCCCGAAGAACTGATTGCCAAAATAAAGGAACGTTTTGAGAACTCATCAGGCAATCAGGCGATTGATAACATTTTCCGGTTTGGCAATGCTGTTTTCAATTATTCGCTCTGCACGATAGGACATAGCGGAAAAACTCAAAAAATCTCATCACGGCAAGCCGACATACTGTTGATTTTGGTCAAGCACCTCAATTCAGTTGTGGAACGCGAGGCTATCCTCAATCAAGTTTGGGGCGACAACAGCTATGCCAACTCATTGGCACTCAATGTGCAAATCACTTACCTGCGCCGATTGATAGCCGATGACAAGTCGGTAGTTATTGAGTCACTGAAAAAGAGAGGGTATGTGATGAAAGAAAATATTCACTATTAATTCAGCCTCCCCACCGATTTTACGCCCTTTACCGCCTTCAATTTTTTAATCAGTTGTTCCAGCATATTGGTGTTGGCGAGCATAACGGTAATGTTCCCCTGAAACAAGCCGTCGTTGGAATCAATGCTGATGGATCGCATTTGTACGCCGTCTTCCTTGGATATGATGGACATTAGGTTGGCGACGATGTTGATGTGATCGTTCCCGATGACGCGCAAGACGATGGCGTAGCTGCTGCCGGACGTTTTTCCGTGCCAACGCGCCTTGATGATGCGGTAGCCGAAGCGCGTGAACAAGTCTTGCGCGTTGGGACAGCTTACCCGATGGATTTTGATGCCCTGCGAAGAAACGAAGCCGAAAATATCGTCGCCGAAAATGGGGTTGCAACACTTCGCCAGCTTATAGTCCACCCCCGTGAGGTTTTGATCGATGATCAGCTCGTCGGACGAAGAAACTTCCTGCGCGGCGGTGTTCATCACAAAAGAATCCGCGCTTGCGATGGGGTGCAGCTCGCGGGTGTCCGATTCTTTTGATCCGAGTTCCACGTATCTGTCGATAACCCAGTTCACGTCTGTTTTCCCCGAAGCGATGTCCACATAAAAATCGGTTACCGTCTTGTATTTCAGTTTCTTGATGAGCTGCATCAACAAGGGGTCGTCCATCTCTATTTTGCGGTTTTTCATTCGCCGTTCCAGCGTTTCCTTGGCGATGTCCACCTGTTTTCCAGCCTCTTCTTTGAGCAGTTGGCGGATTTTGGTTCGCGCTTTCGACGTTACCGCGAAGCCCAGCCAGTCTTGTTTGGGCGATTGGTGAGACGAGGTGTTGATTTCCACCTGATCGCCGCTTTTCAGCTCGTGTTTTATCGGCACGTTTTTGCCGTTTACCTTTCCCGATACGCAAGTCGCGCCCAATTTAGAGTGAATGGCGAAAGCGAAATCGAGAATGGTGGAACCTTTGGGCAGTTTGTGCAAGTCGCCCTTCGGCGTGAAAACGAAAATTTCTTCGTCGTAGAGATCAAGTTTGAAATCGCCCAGCTTCTCTTTGAGATCAATGTCTTTGTTGTCAAGCGATTCGCGCAACGAGCTGAGCCACTCGTCGAGAGCGGATTCGCTTTTCACGCCCTTGTATTTCCAATGCGCGGCGAAGCCCCGCTCGGCGATTTCGTCCATTCGGCGCGTGCGTATCTGCACTTCCACCCAGTGCGAAGACGGTCCCATCACGGTAATGTGCAACGATTCGTAGCCGTTGCTTTTCGGTATGGACAGCCAGTCTTTCAATCGCTTGGGATTGGGTTGGTACATATCGGTAATGATGGAATACACCTGCCAGCACTGCGATTTTTCGAGGTCGGCAGGCGAATCGAGAATGACGCGGATAGCAAACAAATCGTAGATGCTTTCGAAATCCACCTTCTGTTTTTTCAGTTTGTTGTGGATAGAGTGAATGGATTTCGTGCGCCCCTTGATGTCGTATTTCAATCCGGTGTTGTCGAGCCGTTTTTTGATGGGGGCGATAAATTCCTCGATGTACTTGTCGCGTGAGCGTTTGGTTTCGTTCAGTTTGTGCGCGATGTAATCGTAAGTTTCTCTATCGGTGTATTTTAGCGACAAGTCTTCCAATTCTGATTTGATGGAATACAAGCCCAGCCGATGCGCCAAGGGCGCGTAGAGGTATGCCGACTCAACCGAAAGGCTCAGCCTCTCGGCGTCGGGACGATTTTTGGCGTCGCGCATCAACACCAGATGGCGGGCTATCAAGATGAACACCACGCGAATGTCTTCCGCCATCGAGAGCAACAGCTTCACGTAGTTTTCCGAACCCACCGCCGCGCGTTTGTCGCTGATCTGCTCGATTTTCGACAGCCCGTTGAGGATAACTTCCACGTCGCCGCCGAAGTCGCTTTTTATTTTTTCGGCAGGATAATCCCCCTTCGAAACAACGTGGAAAAGCAACACGGCGCACACGGTGGATTGCCCAAGTCCGAGTTCTTCTATCGCGGTGACGGCTGTTTTCAAGTCGCACAACAGTTGTTTCCCCTGCTTTTCGGGCGAGGATTGCCAAGCCTTCCGCCCGATGCCTTTCAGGACGCCGGCTTTCCCCCTGTCCCAATCGTTCCGTAAAAAACGGTATATCTTGCGGTAGAGGGTTTTAAACTCGTTTGCTTGTTCTTTGTTCGGCATATATCGTCGCGATGAAAATAATTTCGAAAATAAAATTACACATTATATCCAATCTAAAAAGAAGAAATGATGTTTTTAACAGAAAAAACAACCGAAAAATGTCCCGCAGGGACAAAATTTGAATAACCGCAGGTAAGTGAAGCGCAACCTGCGGACAAAATGCCCCTTCCGCCCCAACCCATAAGTGGGTTGAACTTGACAAAAGGATAGCCCTTTTTTAAAACAGATTTGTTCCGAAAAGGACAATTTCTTATATTTGCAACTACAAACATTTTCTAAAAACAAATTTGACTTGATATGCGAAAAATCCTTTACCTATTTCTGTTGATGCCTTTTTTGGCGTCGGCGCAACAATCGGTTGAAAAAATCAGCCTGAACGATCATTGGCAGTTTTCCCAAGCCGGAAAAAACGAGTGGCGCGACGCGCAAGTGCCGGGTTCGGTGCAACGCGACTTGATACGCCACAAGGTGCTGCCCAACCCATATTATGGCACCAACGAAGAAAAAATACAGTGGGTGGAAAACGAAAATTGGGATTTCAAGAACACT
>JAISWY010000205.1 GCA_031270925.1 Candidatus Symbiothrix sp. | reverse complement strand
TGTCCCGCGATTTTTTGGATGCAAGGCGAAAATAATTACGTGAACACTTCGCCCGGATACACTGCCGGAAGCAGTTCGACCACCGATAAAGACGAATATTCGACTTGGTTGCTCCGTCTAAAAAACGATATGCAAACCGATATTTGCAGTCGCTACAATCAAAGCGATAAACCGCTGTTTATCAGTTATCAAGTGGGCGCGCAATACATCAAAAACCTGCAAGCGAGCATCAGTATGTCGCAATTGGAAACGAGCAATCGCCACGACGATATGATTTGCGCCGGCCCCGTCTATCCGATGACCGATCGCGGCGGCCATTTAGATCCCAACGGCTATCGCTGGTTCGGCGAAATGATGGGAAAAGTCTATTATAAGACGAAAATTCAGGGCGAAGATTTCAAACCTCTCCAGCCGCTTGAATTATCCCGGACGAATAATCCCAATCAATTGAAAATCAAATTTTTGGTTCCTCATTTGCCTTTGGTTTTGGATGAACAAATCGTACAAAAACAAAGCGATTACGGCTTTGAGATTTATGCCGGAGGAAGTAAAAAAACGATCGGCAGCGTAACGATTGAAAACGATTGCGTGATTCTGACGGCGTCCACAAGTCTTGCCGGTCAAAAAATCGAAGTCGTTTATGCCGGACAAAACACATCGGGACACGGTAATTTGCGCGACAGCGATCCCTACCAAGCATTCGATTCGTATATCGATTTGGATGGGAAAAACGGCGATAGTTTTATTTATCCGCGTTCGAGTGGCGAAACAACGCTTCGTCCATCGTATGAACCGCGGGATAATGAGGGAATTATCTATGGGAAAAAATATCCTTTGTATAATTTTTCGGTAAGTTTTTTCTATGCTTTGCAGGCCAATGAGACGACAATGACGGCGCCGAGTTTGGCTTCCGATACGGAAGAAACGACCGAACTGTCGATTATCCATTCCGTTTCCGACGGTTTGGCAGATGAAATTACAGCGGCATTGAATGGAGTTTCCGCAGCAGGTATTCGTTTTTTGAAGGTTAGCGGAGCGACGCTGTCCTATTCCGATTGCCGCGCGATAGTTGATCAATTTCCGAATTTGCTGGGTTTGGATTTGTCCGGCGCCGATTTTGCCGATCATGCAATTCCCGATGCAAGCGCCGGTTTGGGCGCATTCGAGAATTGTCCGGTTTCCGGTTTGCGTTTGCCTTCTTCAACGACCGAAATTGGGACGCAAGCTTTAAAAAATTGTGCATCGCTTCCGGCTCTAACGATTTATGCAGCGAATGTAAAAAGCAATGCTTTCGAGGGTGCAACTTCTTTACAATCCGTTTATTATACCTCCGACAATCTTCCGGCTACTACGGAAATTACGGCTTTTCCCACTGGAATTAACATTATTGATCCTAATGGGAAACGTTCGGAATTTACAACGATTAATCAGGCGAATATTTTGGACGGAACAAGCGATTTCACCTATAATATTACCATTCCCGACGATTTGGATGCGTTGCGATTGTATCCCTCGCAACTCAACGCCAATTATATGCTCAGCAATATACTCGATTTAAAAAATTGGATGACGAACCATGCCGATAAATCCGTTCGCGACAGCGGTTGGTTGCCGATCGGAAATACGGCGCAACCGTTTTCGGGTTCATTCAACGGAAACGGCTTTGTTATCAAGAATTTATGGATCGACCGGCCTTCGACCAACGATGTAGGACTGTTCGGCGCTTTGAGAGGCAATGCGACAACTGCGGTCTCCATCAATGATTTGGGAGTTGTGATCGATCCTGTTAAATCCGTTACGGGCAATCAGCAAGTGGGCGGAATAAGCGGTGCGGCCAGTGATAATGTTTGGATCGATCAATGTTTCGTCAGCGGAAATATCTTCGGAACCAAAAGCGTCGGCGGATTTATCGGCGCCAATTATGCAAAAACCACTATCAAGCAATGCTATACCAATGGCGCTGTAACGGTCAATGGCGATGGCGCCGCCGGATTTGCGGGCGTTCATTATTCTTCGACCAACCAGCTCACGATTGATATGTGCTATTCCACATCTGCGCTTAGTGCAGCCGCCAACGGTTCGGGCGCGGGTTTAGTCGGCGGTGTTAGCCACAGCGCATCTTCCCCGCCGAGCGACAAATTGCTGGAAATCAAAAATTCGTTTGCCCTCAATCCTTCCGTTGTCGCCGGAACAGCCGGACGTTTAAGCGGCTGGGAACGAACGGCTTCCGCATCGGTTTATACCAATAATCACGCATATTCCGATATGACTTTGAATGGTAACACACAAACCGACACCAATGCCGATAGCAAAAATGCCGCTGATATATCCGGCATAAACGTCTTAAAACAAGCATCTTATGCTACTTGGGATTTCGATGATACGTGGCAAATGGCTAACGGCGACTATCAACTTCCCGTTTTGAAGCGGGTGACGCTCGACGAGCAACCGAATACGGCTTTGGATTATTTGGGAAGATCGACAGGGATGTATCTTCCAAAAATAAAACTTTTTGATTATGTTGATAATCAACTGATTATCCATGAAAATACGGAGATTTCGATTTACGATGTTTCCGGTCGGTTGTTGCAACAAAGCACTCAATCCGTTATCAAT
>JAISWY010000055.1 GCA_031270925.1 Candidatus Symbiothrix sp. | reverse complement strand
CGAAAGACGCTTCGGCGGCGGCGATAACGGCCTCCGCCCTGCTCGAACTGTCGCAATTGGAAGACGACCACGCAAAAGCCCTTCGATACCGCACGGAAGCGCTGACGATGCTGGCAAGTTTATCGTCGGAAGCCTATTTGAGCGGAAATAGCAAGCCGTCGTTCCTGCTCCACTCGACCGGTAATTATCCGGGCGGTTACGAAATCGACGCTTCGATCAATTATGCCGACCATTATTATATCGAAGCCTTGATGCGTTACAAGAAAATACAGGAAGGTTTGTCGGTTTTAGCTAATTTAAAATAAATTGTTTTGTAATTATATATTTGTACAACTTTTTTTAATTTTTATCATCATGAAAAAAATGACTTTCTTGATTTGTTTTTTGGCAATCGCTATTTGCGGATTGCAGAGTGTGAATGCTGCCGAGCCTGCCGTAAGCGCTCCTACGCCGGTTAATTACACGACCGAAGACCCGGAAGATATCGATGTCTTGGGATTTTTCGGACATTACGGCGTATCTGCCGCATTAAGTACGCCCAACTGGACACAAACGCCTACTTGGGATTACGCAGAAACGGGAGATGGCGGCGAAGTAATCCTGATTTCGGGTTTGGGAACCGGTATTTGGTTGCCGGTTCAATTTGCCTCTCCCCGTGAAATCAAAAAATATCAATACCTCCATATTGACATTTTTTGTAATGAAGCGACCGATTTTCGCGTAGGATTCCATTGTAACTACCACAATGCGGCTCCCGCCAATTTCGAAGAGTATTTGCCATTGATTAAAGCGGCGGATATGACTCCGGGTGAATGGTATTCCATTGAATTTTCGTTGGCCGAATTTTTGGCGCGTCCGGAATGGGGACCCAACGGAAACGCTAACCTCATCCGTTTCGGACAAAATGGGGAAAACTTGGAACCGGCCGTTTATTCCAACGAAATCTACGTGGCCAATATGTTCGTCTTCAACGGCACGCCTACTTGCCTGAAAGAAGAATCCGGCATCCACGGCGCCGCTGTTGAAAATGCAAAAATATTTGTTGATCGCAACGCGCAACTGCAAAGCAATCAAGCGCTCGAATGCGTAACGGTTTACAATGTGGCCGGACAACAAGCAGCCGCTTTTCAAGCCAACGATAACATGAACTTATCGGAACTGCCGGCGGGAATTTATTTGGTTCGCGCTCTTTCGGCCGATGGAAAAACGCTTAGTCAAAAAATAGTGAAATAAATCGACCGATCTTATTATGGCGGGCTTGAAAAAGTCCGCCGTTTTTTTTATTATTCTGCTTTTTTATCCTAATTTTGTCCCCGTTTTACAACTAATCAACAAAAAATGAAAAAACTCTGTTTCTTATTGGCAATCGGATTATCGTTTTTCGCTTGCACCACACATCCAAGCTACGATGTTGTGATTTACGGCGGCACATCGGCCGCCATTACTTCTGCCATTCAAGTCAAAAAAATGGGAAAATCGGTTATTATCGTTTCGCCCGACAAACACCTGGGCGGATTGACGAGTAGCGGATTGGGCTTTACCGATTCGGGCAATACGGGCAGCATCGGCGGATTGTCGCGTGAATTTTACCACCGCGTTTACCTCGAATATAAAAAGCCGGAAACATGGCGTTGGCAGGCGGAAACAGATTTCAACAATCAAGGCCAAGATACCCAAGCAATGTTGCACGACGACCAAACCATGTGGACATTCGAGCCGCACGTAGCCGAGCGGGTTTTTGAAAATTGGCTCGCCGAATACGACATTCCGGTAGTGCGCGAAGCGTTTTTGAACCGCGAAAACGGCCTTGTGAAAAAAGACGCCAATATCGTCTCTATTGCTATGCTCGACGGCACAATTTATCGCGGAAAAATGTTTATCGACGCTACTTACGAAGGCGATTTGATGGCTGCCGCAGGTGTGAGTTACCACATCGGCCGTGAAGCCAATTCGGTTTACGACGAAACATGGAACGGCAATCAGTTCGGCGTTTTCCAGCACGGGCATTTTTTCTCGAAAGCCATCAGTCCGTATCGAATCGAAGGCGATTCGACCAGCGGTTTATTGAAATATATTGATGAAAGCAGCGAAGGAATCAAGGGCGAGGGCGACAACCGCATTCAGGCCTATTGCTACCGGATGTGCCTGAGCGATTATCCCGAAAATAGCCTCCCGTTTTCCAAGCCCGAAAATTACAATCCGGCCGATTACGAACTGCTGCGTCGCGTGTTTGCAAGCGGTTGGCGCGAAACCTTCGATAAATTCGACCGCATCCCGAACCGGAAAACCGATACTAATAACCACGGCCCCGTCAGCGCTGATTTTATCGGTATGAATTACGATTATCCCGAAGCCTCGTATGAATGCCGGAAAGAAATTTTGCAGCAGCACCGCGATTACCAGATGGGCTGGTATTATTACATTGCCAACGACCCGGATGTTCCGGAAGAAATTCGTTTGCAAATGCAGCAATGGGGTTTGGCGAAAGACGAATTTACGGATAACGGCGGTTGGCCGTATCAGATTTATGTGCGCGAAGCCCGCCGCATGATCGGCGAATACGTTACTACGGAACACGAATGTTTGGGTCGTCGCCAGCCGCCTCATGCGGTAGGCATGGGTTCGTATGCGCTGGATTCGCACAATGTTCGCCGTTTCGTAACAAAAGACGGTTTTGTGCAGAACGAAGGCGACATCGGCGTTCATGTGAAAAAGCCGTACAGTATTGATTATGGATCGCTTACACCGAAATCTTCCGAATGTACGAATTTGCTGGTTCCGGTTTGCGTGAGTTGTTCGCACATCGCATTCGGCTCGATTCGGATGGAGCCTGTGTTTATGTTGTTGGGACAAAGCGCGGCTACTGCGGCTGTTTTGGCTATCGAAGCCAAAATCGGCGTACAAAACGTAGATTACACCCTTTTACGCGAACGCCTGCTTTCGGACGGGCAACGGATTAGCAATTAACGCAGAAAACAAAAGTAATATTTTTTGATTTTTTTCGACAGTAATTGGATATTCAGCATGTCGGAAGCTTCGGCTACATCGCGAATCGTGCCGTCTTTATACAAAATCGCA
>JAISWY010000037.1 GCA_031270925.1 Candidatus Symbiothrix sp. | reverse complement strand
GAAAGCGGACGCACGCGGGCTGTTTGAATATCGCCGCGATTGTACTTTACTGAAACTTCGACCTCGCCCGAAAAATCGAAATAACTCATCGAAGCGTTTTCGACATGGTGCTTTACATCTCTCACTTCATCGACATTGACAAGATACGAAGCAAGCGTTTTCCATGCCTGTCCGTTTTGCCGCACGCTGACGGTAAAGTCGTTGTTCAACTCCGCTCCGGCAGGTGCAGGGTAAGCAATCAACTTATCGGCAACGCTTGCTTGCGCCCGCAATCCAACAGTTAAAAACAAGGCAAAAAAGGCAAGAATGATTTTGGGTTTCATCGCTTGTATTGAGTTTTTATTCTATTTCCAACAACACCACCGATTTTGCAGGTAAATTTACCGAAATCTTTCCGTTTTGCAGTTTGAAATCCTTGAAATCCCTGATTCCCACCGCATTGGGTTTATCAAACGAATTGTAATCCTGCAATTGAGCGGAAGTCAGCACCTTACCGCTTACTTTTTTCGTCGTCGCCCCACGCAGTTCCGTTTCAATCGCCTGAACCTTGTTCGGATCAATGTTTACCAACGTGATATGGATTTTGCCAGACGATGCGTCTTTTGATGCGGAAGCGCTGACGGCATCGAGTTTTCTATTGCCCAAACCGTAAGAAACGCTTGTCAGGCTGAGGGGAAGTAGTGTCGCATCTTGATGCACCTTATATAAATAGAAAGCCCAGTAAGTAGGCGTGAGAACCATTTTCTCTTCATCGGTAAGAACAACGGCTTGCAACACATTGACTGTCTGCGCGATATTCGCCATATACACCCGATCGCAATGCTGATTGAAAATGTTAAGGTTCAACGCGGCAACGATGGCGTCGCGCATCGTGTTTTGCTGATAGAGAAAACCGGGGTTGGTGCCGGGTTCAACGTTATACCAAGTACCCCATTCATCGGTAATCAGCCCGATGCGTTTTTGGGGATCGTAACGATCCATAATTGTGGAATGTTTCGTCAGCAACTCTTTCATTTGCAGAGTTTTTTGTATGGTTGTAAAATAATCTGTTTCATCGAATTGCGTAGCCGAACCCTTGTCTTGCCAATTGTTGGGGACGGTATAATAGTGCAGGGAAAGCCCGTTCATTCTGTTCCCGACGTTTTTCATTACCGTTTCCGTCCAATTGTAGTCGAAATCGCTTGCGCCACAAGCAATTTTATACAGGTGGTTATCGCCGTAGTTGCGGCAGAAGGTGGCATAGCGGCGATACTGATTGGAATACTCTTCGGGCGTCATATTTCCGCCGCAGCCCCAACTTTCATTGCCGACACCCCAGAATTTCACTTTCCACGGCTTTTCGCGTCCGTTTTGTTTACGCAGGTTCGCCATCGGGCTTTCGCCGTCAAAAGTGATGTATTCCACCCATTTCGACATTTCCTCAACCGAGCCGCTACCGAGATTACCGCTGATATAAGGCTCGCAACCAAGCTGTTCACAAAGATCGAGAAACTCGTGCGTGCCGAAACTGTTGTCTTCCGTAACCCCGCCCCAATGCGTGTTTACCATTTTCGGGCGCTTGTCGCGAGGTCCGATGCCGTCCATCCAATGGTATTCATCGGCAAAGCAACCGCCGGGCCATCGCAGGTTGGGTATTTGCAAGTCTTTCAATGCTTTTACCACGTCGTTGCGGATACCGCGGGTGTTGGGAATCGAAGAATTTTCGCCCACCCAAATACCGCCGTAGATGCAATGTCCGAGGTGTTCGGAAAAATGTCCGTAAATGTGCTTGCTGATTGTGCCCTTGCCTTGATCGGCATCGACAATCAGATGGTTCTGAGCATTCGCGACCAATGCCCCCGTCAATGCTAATACGCTCATCAATAACAGCTTATTCATAATCAATGTTTTTATTTGTTTGTAAAATCTCTTGTTTTCCTTATTTATTTAAGTGTATTTATTTACACTTATTTTTTTGCTCAAAATTACGGATAGTTTTCAAAATGGCATCATAAAAATCGCATGTTATTAAACATATTTTTAAATAAACGCGAAATTGAAACCGTTTTCAAGCAGATTATCGTATTTTTTCTTATTAAATTGATAGTAGTAAGCCCCTTTTTTTGAGGCACTTTTGTCTTTGTTATTCAGCTTGTCGAGTATATCTATTCCCAATATCTTTTTTCTGAAATTTCTTTTATCGAGCGGTTTTTGGTAGATGGCTTCGTACAAAGATTGTAGTTGTGGCAGGGTAAATTTTTCGGGAAGCAGGTTAAAACCTACGGGGCGATTAGACGTCCGACGTTTCAAAAGCCGGATTGTATCGTCCAAAAAGAGGTTGTGATCAAGGATTAGCGTACCTACATTATTGATATTTACCCATTCTGCATTGTGTTGCTTTTTCAGTTTTTCATCGAACATCTGCATATCAATCAGCGCATAATAAACGATGGATACAACGCGATCGGCAGGATCTCTATCAACCGTTCCGTATGCGCCAACCTGTTCCATATAAACGTCTTCCACACCGGTATAGTCGGCAACCACGCGCATTACCGTTTCATCGAGGCTTTCGTTGCAGCGGACAAAACCGCCCATCAACGAACGTTCGCCTTTGAGTGGTTCAAATTTACGCTTTATAATCAGTACATTTATTTCTTTACCATTGAATCCTAGAATGATACAATCGACAGAAACGTACAGTTTATCTTCGTCTTGATAGTAATGCGACATCATTTTCGATTTTTTCTGCATTTTAGAAGCTGTTTAAATTTTACAGCTCATCTTTTTTATAGCTATTTAAGATGGATTTTTTGCTTTTCAGTTGAAGATTTAGCGGGCTAAATCGAGAATGACAAGTAAAAAAATACACTTTGTTGGATTTTATCTTTGGTATGTGATATGTTGTTTCCATATTTTATATGGTTTGAATATAAGTAGAATTTCGAGGATTGCCGGTTTCTATTTCCGCTTGATACAAATCCCAAATCACGAGCGGCGACTCCCAATATAATTTATTCTCTTCATCAGCATGTATTTTATAGGTTTCGGAAGAAATATATCTATACAATGCGTTTTCTTCGCTAACCTTGTATTTTTCAGCAATCATTGGTATCAACCACGTGTCGTATATAAACATTGATTCACTGTTTGTATATTTCATAATTCAATGATTTTAATGTGTTTTAAAAATGAGAGTGCTTTATCGGTAGTCGCATAGAAACCCGCGCCAAAGTCCAATGCCCGATTGGATGTTAAAATTTTTGGCGTTTCAAATCTGACATTTGTTCCGTGATACAGTTCCATTTCTCTATAATTTTATTCGGTTGCAAAGTTACAAAAATATTCTTTTTGTTATTCATATTTTTTTCATTTTCCAAAATCACTTAAACTCCACCCCCAAATTCCACATTATAAACGAATAAACATCAACGTTTTCGTCAATCACTTTGGCAATCGGTTTGCCGCCGCCGTGTCCGGCTTTGGTGTCGATGCGAATCAGTTTCGGGGCGTTGCCGGTGTCGGCGGCTTGCAGGGCGGCGGCGTACTTGAACGAGTGCGCAGGCACAACGCGGTCGTCGTGGTCGGCGGTGGTTACGAGAATGGCGGGGTAAGGCGTGCCGTCGTTACGGATATTGTGCAGCGGCGAGTACACCCGCAGATATTCGTACATCTCGCGACTGTCGTCGCTTGTGCCGTAGTCCGAAGCCCAATTCCAACCGATAGTAAATTTGTGGTAACGCAGCATATCCATCACGCCCACTTCGGGAATTGCCACCCGCCACAAGTCGGGACGTTGATTCACAACCGCGCCCACGAGCAATCCGCCGTTTGAGCCGCCCAAACAAGCCAATTTTTCCTTTGACGTGAATTTTTCGGAAATCAGGTATTCGCCCGCAGCGATAAAATCGTCAAAAACATTCTGCTTATTCATTTTAGTACCCGCAACGTGCCACTCTTCGCCATATTCGCCGCCGCCGCGAATGTTGGCAATGGCATACACGCCGCCATTGTCCAAAAACGGAATGCGGTAGGGCGAAAACGATGGGCGGCAGGTAATATTGAAACCACCGTAACCATATAATAATGTGTGGGTTGCGCCATCTTTTTTCAACCCTTTTTTATAAACCAAATACAAAGGTACTTTCGTGCCGTCTTTCGAGGTGTAAAAATGCTGTTCGGTAACGTAATTTCCGGGCTTAAAACCGGCAACTTTCGGCTCGATATAAACTTCTGATTTTCCTGTATATACAGTAAATTTATAAATCGTATTTGGAAATGAAAATGACGAAAAAGAGTAAAATATTTCGTCTGCATTTTTATCTGCCGAAATTCCAATGGAACCGTAAGTCGGTGTTTTTATTTCCCAAATTAGTTTTTCGAGCATATCATAAATTTCTACTTTATTGGTAGCATTTTTATCATAAGTTGCTATCATAAGATTAATAGGTTTTTGAGAACTATGTTCTTTCCATCGGGTAAATTGCACATCAACAAGCACTTCATCTTCTTTTTCAGGCAAACTTGGATACCAATTATCAAATTTCGGTTCGTTAATATCAAAAATCATCACACAATAATTAGGTGCTTCGTAATTAGTTAAAACATAAACACGTTTGCCAATCTTTCCTACTATATTATATTCATAATTATCGTCAGAGGCGATTTCGATAAAATTATCATCATCATAACCCGGTTCGCTTTTACAACGAGGACAAATCATATATGTTGGATAACCATCTTCATAAAATTCATTTGGGGAATCATCATAACCACATTTTCGACAAATGCAATCATTAAATTTTGTTTTTTTGGCAAACAGCCGATTTCCATTGTTTGCGCCGCTTTCGTAAATAAAAACCGCCTGTTCATCATCGGGCGTAAAAGCGTGATAAAACCGTTTCGGAAAATCTTTGTTTGCATAAAAAAGTTTATCGCTTTTTTGCTCTGTTCCAATTAAATGATAATAAATTTTATGATTTTCATTGACATTAGAAAATTCCTTGCCTTTGGCAGTCGGCGCATCGTAGGCGGAATAATAAAAACCGCTGCCAAACCACGCGACAGAGGAAAATTTAGCCCATTCTATTTTGTCTTTCAACACCGTTTTTGTAGCCAAATCCATTACATAAATCTCTTCCCAATCGCTGCCGCTGCGCGAAATGGTGTAGGACATATATTTTCCGTCGCGCGAAAAATCAACCGATTTCAACGCCACCGTGCCGTCATCGGACAGGGTGTTGGGATCAAAAACGACAAGCCCCCCTAAATCCCCCCTCAGGGGCAGGGCTGCTTCATACAAAACGCTCTGATTTTGCAGTCCGTCATTTTTGAAGAAATAGGTTTTGCCGTTTTTTACAAATGGCGTTCCATATTTCTCATAATCAACGAGGCGTGTGAGGCGTTGCCGCAGTTTTTCGCGGAATGGGATTTGCGCGAGATAGCGTTCCGTTACCTCGTTTTCGGCTTTTACCCATGCCTCCGTAGCGGCGGAAGTGTCGTTTTCGAGCCAGGCGTATGGCTCTGGAACGGTGTCGCCGAAATAGGTGTGGAAATCATTGCCGCGCTCAGCAATGGGATATGGTAGAGGCGAAAAATTTTTCGCCCCTACGGACGTTTGCGGTTTGGTGTTACAAGCAATCATTGCTACAAAAATGAATGAAATGGATACGATTTTTTTCATACTGTTCAGTTTTATCTGCAAAATTATTGTTTTTTTTTATCCTTGCGGCATTTTCGCGGATTAAATTCAAGGCTTAGGTTTGGGGGCATAAAAAAACTTCCCCCTGC
>JAISWY010000033.1 GCA_031270925.1 Candidatus Symbiothrix sp. | reverse complement strand
AAAAGCATGAAACAGAGAATTTTATTTTTGGCGATGTTTATCGCTTGTATGTCAATATCAGCGCAAGAAAACACATTATATATGGTGTCCAACGCCCACTTCGATACGCAATGGGATTGGGACGTGCAAACCAGCATCGACCAATACGTAAAAAACACCTTGGAAGGCAATTTCAACCTGTTCGAAAAGTATCCGAATTATGTTTTCAACTTTGAAGGCGCCATCAAATACAAATTCGCCAAGGAATATTATCCCGATCTTTACGAACGTTTGAAAGGCTACGTCGCTTCCGGCCGTTGGCATATCAGCGGCGGCTCGATCGATGCCAACGATGTGATGGTTCCTTCCGCCGAGTCGATTATCCGCAATTTTCTTTATGGACAGGAGTTTTACAAGCAGGAATTTGGCGTCAAAGGCGGAACAGACATTATGTTGCCCGATTGTTTCGGCTTCCCGTGGTCGTTACCGACTTTGGGCAAACATTGCGGCATAATCGGTTTTCATTCGCAAAAATTGTCGTGGGGTTCGGCATACGATTACAATAATATGCCGCATTTCAATTTATGGCGCGGCGTGGACGGTTCGGAAATCTTCGCCGTACACAAACCCGGCGCGTATGTAACACAATACAGGGAAAATATGGCTAACAACGAAAGCGTATTGAACGAAATTTTGGCAAACAAAACGGCCTTGGGTTCCGCCAAAACCATCCGTTATTTCGGAACGGGCGACCGAGGCGGTTCCATCGACGAATCAACAGCCGACTGGTTGGAAAAAAGCATCGCCACCAACGGGCCGGTCAAAGTGAAAATCGCCACGCCCGACCAATTTTTTAACGATTTTACGTCGGAAGAACGCGCCGCTTTGCCTGTGTGGAACAATGAACTGCCGATGAAAACGCATGGCGTAGGCTGCTACACTTCGCAAGCCGTTTTGAAATATTGGAACCGGAAAAACGAATTGCTGGCCGACGCCGCAGAAAAAGCTTCCGTGCCGGCCTTCTGGTTGGGCGGCTTGCCTTATCAATCGGATGCCATTCGCGAAGCATGGATTCGCAATTTGTGGCATCAATTTCACGACGATCTGACCGGCACTTCCATTCCCCGCGCCTATTCTTTTACTTATAACGACCACGTTTTGAATCAATTAACTTTTTCGGAAGTACTGAATAATGCCGTAGGCGCCGTTTCGCGCAAATTGGATACGCAGGTTTCCGGCCGTCCGATAGTTGTTTATAATCCCTTGTCTATCGAACGGAACGATGTGGTGGAAGCCAGCCTTCGAATGGAATCCGAACCGGTTTCCATCAAGATCTATAATGCACAAAATGAACCGGTTGCCGCTCAAAAAATCCATTATCAAAATGGAATATTGACCTTTATTTTCGCCGCGACCGTTCCGTCTTTGGGTTATGCGGTGTATGATTTGCAGACAAGCAATACACCCGACACTTTTCCTTCCGATTTGTCGATTACCGCCAATACGATTGAAAACGAAGATTACAAACTGAGTGTAAACGGCAACGGCGATGTATCTTCGATTCTCGATAAGAAACAGAATAACAAAGAGTTATTGAAGCAGCCGATTCGCTTGGCTTTGCTGCTCGACCAACCCGGTTATTGGATGTCGTGGGAAATCAGTTGGGGCGATGTGGAACGCCTGCCTTATGCTTATGTGGATGAAGCGGTTGAAATTTCCATCGCCGAAAACGGCCCCTTACGCGCCGCCTTGAAAATCAAACGCAGCAAAAACGCTTCGGAATATGTGCAATATGTCCGTTTGTCGTCGGGTGTGAACAGCAGTCGTATCGACTTTATAAACGAAATCGACTGGCAAAACCAATCCACGATGTTGAAGGCCGTTTTTCCTTTACGCGCCATCAATTCCAAAGCCTCTTACGATATGTCGATAGGAGTTATCGAGCGCGGCAACCGCAACAGCAGCCTTTACGAAGTGGCCGGACACCAATGGGCCGACTTGACAAACACCGATAATTCTTACGGAATTTCGATTCTGAATGATTGCAAATATGGTTGGGACAAGCTGGATAACAGTACTTTACGCCTCACATTGATTCATACGCCGAAAGAAGACGGCGACCGCAAATTCCAAAAATATCAAGATTTGGGTCTGCATCATTTTAGCTATTCCATTTTCCGGCATTTGGGCCTTCGGAGCGAATCGACCCAATGGGAAGCCTCGAAACTCAATCAGCCGCTCTTGGCTTACGAAGCGCCGAAACATGCCGGCGATTGGGGTAAATCCATGGAAATCGTTGGTTTGAATAATCCGAAAATCGGAATTAAAGCCTTGAAAAAAGCGGAAAATTCGGACGAATGGATAGTGCGCCTGCATGAATTGACAGGAGTGAGCCACAACGATGTCGCTCTGCGTTTTCCGGCGAATATCGTAACCGCCCGCGAAGTAACCGGCCTTGAAGAAACGCTCGGAACGGCCGATTTTTCCGGCAGTCAATTATCGTTTTCCATCGGGAAATACCAGCCGAAAGCCTTTGCTGTGAAATTGGCGAACATCAGCACAGCCCTTGTAGCGCCGTCTTCCGAAACGATTACTTTGCCTTATAACGTGGACGTAATTAGTTCCGATACCAAAAGACACGACGGCGAGTTCGGCGATTCGGGTTACTGCTATCCCGCCGAATTATTGCCCGATGCAGTGGAGGCCGACGGCATTCGTTTCCCGCTCGGTTCCAAGGAAAACGGAGCGAAAAACGCTGTGGAGTGTCGCGGTCAGGAAATCGCTTTGCCGGCGAGCGCTTCGGCCAAAAAACTGTATTTGCTTGCTGCAAGCGCCAATCGTGCGGGTTCGGATGTGCATTTTTCAATCGACGGACAACTCACGCCCTTGCACATCGAATATTTCGCCGAATTTGTCGGCCAATGGGGAACGATGTTTTCCGACCGGAAATACAAAAAGGAAAACGTGGCTTTCACGGCTACGCATCGCCACAATGTTGATACGCGCAAAAACGAATCGTACAGCTATCTGTATCTTTTCAAATACCTGATTCCGATTGACGAAAACGTGCAAAAACTGATTTTGCCCGATAATCCCGATGTCATTGTGTTTGCCGCCGCTTTATCCGACAATGCAAACGACGATGTGCAAGCGCTATCGACTGTAACGGCATTGCCCGAATCTCAGGAAGTGAATGAAACTTTTAATCCCGAAACTTGTGCGCCCTTGCTCGTTCCGGTATCGGTAACATCATCGGGTTATACCAACGATGCGGAAAAACCGATTTACGCCGCCGATAACAATTCCTACACCAAATGGTGCAACGATGCTTCCGGCGCGAAATGGCTGCAATATAATTTCGGTAAACCGATGACGATTTGCCACTGGAAAATCCTGCACGGCGCCTTGGAAGGCGACAGCAAAATTACAGTCGATTTTTCGCTGCAACGCTACGAAAACGGTGCGTGGATCGATGTCGATGAAGTTACGAACAATATTTCCAACCGCACCAGCCGCGCGCTAAGTCCTTTCGTGTCCGATCGAGTGCGTTTGCGAATTACGAAGCCCGAACAAAGTGCTAATGTGGCGCGGATTTATTCGATGGAAATTTTCGGAACCGATTCCGAAACGGCGATAGAAGAAATTCATCCGGAAAACCAATTCGAGCTTTATGTGAATGAAAATCATCAAATCGTTGTAGTAGGAGCCACGCAAACCGTGCAAGTTTTCGACGTCGCCGGCAGAAAAATGACCGAACAATCGGTATTCGACCGCGAAACAGTGATTGCGCCCCGCTTAACTGCCGGAATTTATATCGTCAAAACAGGCAACAAAGCCCAAAAAACAGTCATCAAATGAGACCACTTTTATTACTTTGTTTTCTAACGGCGTCCGCTAGCCTTTTGGCCCAAAGCCGTCTGATCAGCCCCACGCCCCAAGACGGCAAAGGCAAGCAGATTGCCGGCGTTTATGCTTTCAACGGGCAAACGAAAGCCGACGAGGGCGCGTTCAACCTGCTTTACAACGCATCCGAAGGTTCGAGCAGCACGAAAAAGTGGTGCAACAACAGCCGCGTTTATCCTTGGGTTGTATTTGAATTAACGGATATTTACGCCATTGACAAAATCGTGTTCCGCGATGTGAAACCCTACGAAAGCAATTTCGGCAACGTACCGGAATATTGGGTGTATGTGAGTACCGAAAGCGCCGAAAACTGCTCGTGGACGGAAGTCGCGCACCTGAGCGGACAAAGCGCCGTGAACGTCAAGGAAGTAACCT
>JAISWY010000022.1 GCA_031270925.1 Candidatus Symbiothrix sp. | reverse complement strand
GTTGCACCCTGCCACAACATGCTGAAATCGAATCCGTAAGCGTTCAATCCGGCTTGAAAACTAAAATTGTATTCGGGAACGCGCGTATAGCCGATAGCCGTATAATCGTATTCGTTGATGCGTCCGTCGTTGTTGATGTCTTTGTATTTGTAATCGCCCGGCTTGGGGTCGCCGAAATCATACGTGATGGGTAGTCCTTTGTCGTTCACATAATTGTCAATTTCGGCCTGGTCGTAGAAAAATCCGTCGGCTATTAATCCACGGTACTGCCCGATGGATTGACCGGCATAACGCTGCCATGATAAGACGCCACCCGGCTCGTCGTAGTTGATGATCCGGTTTTTGGCGTAGCTCATACTTGCTTTGAGCCAATAGTTTACATTGTCTGTCAGTTTGTTGCGGTGGCCGATTTCGAGTTCAAAGCCTTTGTTTTCGGTTTGCCCCACATTGCCCGGAGGAGGCGTGATACCAAGATTGGCCTGCACGCTACGGCGAGCCATCAGGATATTGTTACGCTGTTCCGAAAAAATATCGACATTCACGCTCAACAATCCTTTTCTTGTCGAAAATTCTATGCCGAGATTGGATTTCTCTGCTTTCTCCCATGTTACGTTTAAATTGGGCAGGTTACCTTCATGGATTCCGCTGGCTTGTCCACCCGAATTGATACCGAAATTCGGCATAAACTCATACCAGTCTGTTCGCCACGAAGCATAATCGGAAGTATAAAGGAAGCGCGTTCCGCCGATCTTGTCGTTGCCGACCACACCATACGAACCGCGAATCTTCAATGTTTCGACCTGCGGGAAAATATTCTTGAAAAAATCTTCTTCCGAAACCAGATAGCCCAGCGAAACGGCGGGGAACCATCCGAAACGCTTGCCCTCGGCGAAATTCTCGGAACCGTTGCGCCCCACGTTAAACTCGGCGAAATAGCGCAGATTGTAATTATAGGTCAAGCGTCCGACAAAACCTTGATAACGATGGGGAATATTCCCCCAAGTATTCGGATAGTCTTCCTGACTTTGATTGTAGAGCAGCAAGGCGCTGGCCGAGTGTTTTCCGAAGGTCCGGTCGTAGAACAACGACGCATCCAAATAAATCTTGTTGCTGGTATTCATACGGATATAATTATCGGAATTGTCGTATTGCAAAGGCTGGTCTTCGCCGGCCACTTCATATACGTCGGGGCTTCCGTAAGGCGAGATCAGGCGTTTGCGCAACGAACCCTGACTGCCTCCCAGTCGAAACTGTTTGGCGCTGCCGAAACCGCTGTCGTATGAAACGCGGCCTTTGGCGCTCAAACCCTTTACAAAACGATCGAGATTGTAGTTGAGCGTAATCGCGCTTTCCAAGACGTCGTTCATCGACATTTGGTAGCCTGTCCGGTTCAGATTCAACCAGGGATTACTCAATTTGATGCCGTAACCGGGCGTTCCGTCTTTCTGAAACACCGGCGTATCGTAAGGCGGAAGAGTGTAAAGCGCCGCAAAAGCCGATTGCATCTGTCCGTTGATGCCGTCAGGAGCCGTTCCGGGTCCGCGACGGTTTTCGACACGCGCCGCCAAATCGAGCGAGAGCGTTAAATCGCCGGTAACGTTCACGTCGATATTCGAGCGGTAGTTGAGCCGTTGGAAACCGAAATTGGAATTGAAACCCATGTCGTTTTCGGTTTTAAACATTCCTCCCTGATCGAGATAGCCGAGCGAAACAAAATATTTCACGTTTTTCGTACCGCCCGACACATTGAGGTTGTACTTCCGGTCGATGGCGAAATCGTTAACCATCAAATCGACCCAATCGACGTTGGGATAATGGTAAGGGGCGTCGCCTGCTTTGAAATGCGCCAAATCGCCGGCCGAGAAGCCCATGGTTTGCCAATCGAGTCCATCGTTTATCAGGGCTTCGTTGCGCAAGATAGCGGTTTCGTAAGAATTGATAAAGGCCGGCATACGGGTAGGATGAACTCCGCTAACGGTTGCCGAGAAATTGACTTTCGGCTTGCTTTCGCCACCGCGCCGGGTGGTAATCAGCACTACGCCATTGGCACCTTTCACCCCGTAAACCGCAGTGGCGGAAGCGTCTTTCAAGACCGAAATGGTTTCCACTTCGTGCGGGTCGATATTGGTAAAGGTGGCGCGTTCGATACCATCGACAATAATTAAAGGAGAAGCATCGGCCCAAGTGCCTTTTCCCCGGATGTAGATTTCGGTTTCATCCACACCCGGAATGGCTGAGGTTTGAATAGTGGTAACACCCGGCAGTTGTCCGGTAAGTGCGGTACTTAAGGTCGGCGAGGACATCTTGACCAAGTCTTTCGTACCCACCGACGAGATGGCGCCTATCACGCTCGCTTTTTTCTGCACGCCGTAACCAACCACAACCACTTCGTCGAGCAGTTTATCGTCTTCCTGTAAAATTACATTCAGCACGGAATTTTCGACCTCTAATATTAAGGTAGTATATCCCGTATAGGAAAATTGTAATTTGCGGCCGGATTCCATCTTTAAAGAATAATCGCCGTTGACGTCGGTAATCGTTCCGCCGCCGGCATTGATAATCTTTATGGTTACACCTATCATCGGTTCGCCTTGTTCGTCCGTTACTTTTCCTCGAACGTCCAGTTGCCGGGCAAAAAACGTTGCGGGAAACAACGCGGATAGCAATAAAATAATGTGAAATGTTTTTCCTGTCATCTTTCTGTTAATATTAGATTCGTAAAACATCGGCAAAGGTAAAACTTTCATTATATAATCAAGGTTTGAACATTTTTAAATTTCGTTTGATTGCTGATAAAGGTTTGAAAAATATCCTGAGAAATTGTTTTTAAGTTAAATGATTTCGATATTTCTTCGTAATGCGAAACATTTCCTAAGCATTGGTAAAATATCAACAAGAAATCATACAAAAACGGGTTAATTCTTTTTTTGAGGTGCTATTGGCTTTTTCAATGTATTTAACAAGTCCGCAGGACTTGCCTGTGAATAACCCCCCAGATTTATCTGGGGGTTGTGATACGCCTCCTTTCACCGAACGCCGCAGGCGTTGCCCGAAAAGGTGCGCTATCCCAACAAACGGGCAACTCCCCCGCTCGGCGTAGGCTCTGCCCATAGCCGTCAGGTTAATCAAAAAAACAAACGTATATTCAGTCAAAACAGATGAATAGGATTTATTCCAAGACAACTGTCTATCCCTCTTTTTATG
>JAISWY010000421.1 GCA_031270925.1 Candidatus Symbiothrix sp. | reverse complement strand
ACTTCTTTTGAGTATTTTTTATGAGTTGCGGATTGCTCTATGTTATTTTTATTTTCTCCTGTGTTTGTTCTTGTCCGTATGGTTGCTACTTCTACATAGGGTGGATTGATATAAACCACCAACTTCCTGCGTTTTTGGGGGTCATTGATAATATTTTGTAAACCTTGCGGAAGTTTGCTAAAATCATCATTCAGAAAATCAAATTGAAAAATGTGGTTTTCGAGCAAATCTCCTATTTTTCGGGCGTTACTTTTCATTGTATCCACATCTTGCTGATCTATAGTGGAAGCCCAAATATTGTATTTATTCGAGAGTCCGTCTAAAAGATTTCCCGTTCCGGCGGCGCAGTCCCACACGTAATATTCGTCCTGCCAACTTACCTTCAACACATCGGCGATATATTTTTGCGAGAGTTCCACCCACTGTGGCGGAGTAAAAAATGCCCCCTTGCGTTCGCGCACATCTTGCGGCACAAGCAGATCCAAGCGCGAAACGATATAATCCCAATATTCCTTTTGCGGCGGTCGTTTGTAGCGTTTCCAAAAATCGGCGTATTTTTCCAGTCCGCCTGCACGAAGACCAAACTCATAAGCCAAATCAAGCCCCATTGCATCTTTGCGCAAAATGCGATATTGCTTTCGGGCATTGGCGTCAAACGAGATGTAGAAATCATTCTCCACCGTGCGATCGTCGGTAATATTGGCAGTACCCTTGTCGTCAATATTGAGTTCGGCGAGGAAAAAATCGCGGTCGTAGATACTGTAATTTTTCTTCAACAAATCCCAATTCGCTTCAATGGCAGGCAACACCCTATCGCGCCATTTTTGATACACGAAAATGAAATTGTTGCGGTCAATATGGGTAGAGAGCAGATTGGTATGTTCGTCGAAGACAAAATTTTCTCGAATAAAATTTTGGAGTTCCGTTTTATCTTTATCAAAATAGAAAGTAAAAATTTTCGTACCGTCAATCGTGTTTTTCACTGTTTCAATGCTTTTTTCATTCACATCAGACGGAGTTTGCGTCCAGTCGAAATCGTTGAGATGGAACACCGGCAAAGCATAATGATACTCCACGAAAGCGATTTTTTCGTTGTCGAAACAGCCCGCGAACTTGGGTGGAAATTTATCTTTTGCTTCTTTTTTAACCGTAATTAAAAGTTGGGCAAACATTCTGAAAATGTCGGCAGGTCGCTGTTTTGCCTCTGCCCACATAAGCGTTGTACCGAGAAGCGAGGGTTGCTTTATGGGCAAGCTAACACAAAAATCAATGTTTCCGACTATTTGCGTACAGTCGAATTTCGGAAACCAATCGGCTGCCACTTTGTTTTTCAGTTCTTCTTCCCGTATGTTGTTATACATAATTTTACATTTTCGGCGAAGTTACAACATTTCTTCTAATTCACCGTAGAAAAAAACGAAATTATCTAACTTAATTCATCTTATCAAAAAATGCAATCTGTTGTGAAGATTCACTTCCGCCATTCCGCCGTCAATATCCAAATAAAGCAAATTCATTTCGGGATAGAACTGTTTCAATCGGCGTTCTATTCCTTTGGCTACTATGTGGTTAGCAATACAGCCGAAGGGTTGCACGCACACCACGCGATGGATGTTGCGCCGCGCAAAACCAGCCGTTTCGCCCGCTATCAGCCATCCTTCGCCAAACTGATTGGAAAGGTCGATGATTTCCTTGGCGTGCGCTGCTATTTCAAAAATGCTTTCGCGAGGCATGTAGAACCGTGATTGTAGGGCTATTGTTTCAAATTTTTTCAGCCGATTGTTTAAGAAGCGGTAAAATAAAGGCAATAATTTCAACGCGAAACGGCTTGTTTTGCCGACACCATTTTCTTTATTAACCGTTTGATTAATAAATATTTGCATAAAAAATGTGGTCATCGGCGGCGTTTCCACTTCCAAGCCGCGAGAGCGCAGCCAATCGGTAATATGCGCCTGTCCGTAAGAATTATATTTGACGAAAATTTCGCCGATCAGTCCGATTTTTTCCGGTTGTTTGTCTTCAATTTCGATTGAATTGAAATCTGCAACCGCGTTTTCCAACAGTTTGAGCAGTCTTTTCGGCTTGTTTTTCAAAACGATTTTCCGAGCATCTTCCATATAAGCATCGAAAAAGTGTTGCGATTTTCCGCGTTCTTTTTCGCGCACCACAGTCGCCGAAAAGAGTTGATTCAGCATATCGCCAAAGAGCAAAGCGTTCAGTCCAATATTGAGAATTTTGAATAGCGGCAATCGGAAGCCTTCTTGCTCGTTCTGGTAAACCCTACCGCCGAACGCAACGGCAATCGTTGGAATTTGCTCGAATCCCGCATTTTTCAGACCTTGCTTTATCAGCGACAAATAGTTGGTGGCGCGGCATTGTCCGCCGGTTTGCGTAATCGCCACAGCCACATTGTTCAAATCGTATTTTCCGGTTTGCAGTTCGGCAATCAAATCGCCGAGAACGAGCGTGGCGGGATAACAGACTTCATTATTGCCATATTTCAAGCCGATTTCCGCCGAAGTTTTGGATGTTTTCGGACAATTGACGAATCGGTATCCGGCGACTTCCATAATGGCCGGAATCAGCGGCGATAAAAAATCTGTAAACCAAGGGATTAGAATGGTTTTTCGCCTGTCTTTTTTTGTAAATGTAGCTTTATAGCCGATATATTCGTTATTCATTTTTAATTTGCTTTTAGACTTTCGATTAAACTTCTCAATCGTAAGCGGATAGAGCCGGGACTTGCGATTTCGTCAATTCGTAAAACCGTGTGATTTTTGCCTGCCGATTTCAGGATTTCGCCGGTTTCTTCCAGAAAAAACGAGTCGGGACCGCAACCAAAGGAATTGAGTTGCACCATTTGCACGTTTTGCGGCAGTTTGGCAACTTCCAAAGCCGTTTGTATCACTCTGTTAGGATATGACCATTGCGAAACGAGGTTAAGATTTTCGAAGCCTTTCGTAGGGACGTTGCATGCAATATTCCTACGACGAAACACATCATCCGTCAAAGCATGAGCGCCCAAATCGGATAGGATTTGCCCTACTTTTTGCTGAATGAGCGGATCGGTATGATAAGGCCGGCCTGCAACAATAAAAGTCAATTCATTATTTTTCAAGGCTTTATCGAGTATTTTCTGTTGCGGTTCGATGAGGTTTTTCAGATGATTTTGCCGTTCAAGAAGCGCTTTTTTGAACGCTGCTTCAAACCTGCGTTTCGTCATTCCTGCTTTTGCAGGAATCCCCTGTTGGTCAGGATTCCGAGTATTGCGGGTCAAGTCTGCAATGAGGTCAAAACACTGCTTTTTCAGTATTTTGAGGTTTCCAAAATTCAT
>JAISWY010000407.1 GCA_031270925.1 Candidatus Symbiothrix sp. | reverse complement strand
AATGGTATAAATTCCGGTCGGAACGACGAGCTTTCCGGCTTCGGCATCCCATTTGGCCAATTCTTCTATCGGAATGGAAACATGGATTGTTTGCGATTTTCCGGCGGGAATATTTGCGCGTTCAAAATAACGTAGTTCTTTGATTGGCAGATTGATGTCTGCTTTTTGCGGATATTGGATATAAACCTGCGCAACTTCGTCGCCGTCGTTTTTGCCGGTATTTTTCACAGTCAGCGAACATTGTATTTTTTCGGTTGGATGGTATTGTTTTTTCGGAATGGAAAGCCATGTGTAATCGAAATTGGTATAAGTCAATCCGTATCCGAAAGGGTATAAGGCTTTGCCTTTGAAATACTTATAGGTGCGATTGTTCATGTCGTAGTTTTCAAAATCGGGCAAATCGGAGTCGTTGGCATAGAAAGTAACCGGCAAGCGCCCCGACGGATTGTAGTTTCCGAAAAGAATATCGGCAATAGCTTTGCCGGCAAATTCGCCGCCGTACCAGGCGTTTACAATCGCATCGACGTTTTCCGCTTCCCAGGGCAAGGCGATGGCGCTGCCGGTCATCATTACAAAAATGATTGGTTTTCCGGTGGCTTTCAGGGCTTTCATCTCATCGGTTTGCACTTTCGGCAAGAGGATAGATGTGCGATCGCCGCGATAGAAACCGGGTATATTAACATCCATTTCTTCGCCTTCGATACGAGGCGATAGCCCTCCGGCATAGATGATTAGGTCGGCGTTTTTCGCTTGTTCGGCATCGGTAATAATTTCTACATTTGCGCCCAATTCATCTTTTATTCCATCCAAGGGCGTGATGATGCGCGAAGGGAAGCCGTTGTAATTACCCAACTGCACTTCAGGCGTGTTTGCGTTTACCCCGACAACGGCTATTTTTTTGATTTTTTCCTTTTTCAGCGGAAGAATGCCGTTGTTTTTCAGCAAAACGAGGGATTGGCGCGACATTTTCAAGGCCAAATCTTTGTGCGCCGGTTTTTCGAGCCAAGTGGAATCGATTTTAGCGAACGGAACTTCGCCGGCCGGATCGAACATTCCCAAACGAAAACGGATTTCAAACAATCGCTGCAAGGAAATGTCGATTTGTTTTTCGGTAATCAATCCGGTTTCGACGGCTTGTTTCAGGGCTTTGTAGGCTTCCTGTCCGCAATCAATATCGGTTCCGTGATAGACGGCGTCGGCTGCTGCGCTTGCCGCATTGGGATGCGTTTTATGATGTTTATAGAAATCGTCGATCGCACCGCAATCGGATGTAACATAGCCTGTAAAGCCCCATTCGTTGCGCAGAATATCGATCATCAGCTTATCGTTTCCGCAGCAAGCTTGGCTTTCGAAGGCGTTGTAAGCGCACATTACTCCGGCGACGCCCGCTTTGACAAGCGATTGAAAAGCAGGAAGATAGGTATCCCATAAATCGTAAGCGCTCGTTGTAGCGTTGAATGTGTGGCGATTCGATTCGGGGCCGCTATGCACGGCAAAATGCTTGGCGCAACCGGCAGCTTTCAGGTATTTTTCGTCGTTGCCCTGCAATCCGGTTATGAAATTAATGCCGAGTTGCGAAGTGAGAAACGGGTCTTCGCCATAGGTTTCCTGACCGCGTCCCCAACGAGGATCGCGGAAGATATTGATATTCGGCGTCCAATAAGTTAATCCCGTATATCGCTGATAATCGCTTTTTTGTTGTGCGGTGTTATAAATGGCGCGGCCTTCGTCGGCGGTAAAAGCGCCCATTTGACGAATCGCATCCCTATCCCAACCGGCGGCCATTCCGATGGCTTGCGGATAAACGGTTACTTTGTATTCGGTGCGGGCGACGCCGTGCAGACATTCGTTCCACCAATCGTAAGGCGGGATGTTAAACCGTTCGATGGCGGGCGTTTGGTTCAGCATCTGGCTGATTTTTTCGTTCAAATTCAGTCGCGAAACAATATCCGCCGCCCGTTCTTCCACCGGTAATTTCGAGTTTTGAAACGGATGTTTTGTTTGGGCGTGGCTCGATTGTGCGAGCAAAGCAAAGAATAATGCGATGAGGCAAAAATTGTGTTTCATTTTAATAATATAGTTTTTCATGGATTGCAAACCGTGATTTACGCTATGGTTTTGCAAATGTAGCTTTATATTTTTTACTAAACAAGTAAAAATGCGAAAATATTTTTGTAAATTGTTTTGTATTAGTGTGTTAAATATCTTGTTCGATACAATAAGCCTGTTTATTCTTGTTGTAATAAGTACATTATTTATAGGCGATTGGGGGATGAAATTCGGAAAGGATAAATGTTGGAGGAATACAGTAAGATAGGGTTCTGAAAAACCCTGTGTTTAGCAGAGGCGACAGACCGCAGGTCTGAATGTTAATAACCCCCAATGAAGCGAAGCGATTGGGGGGTGCGAGAAATACATCGCCCACCTCAACCCGCAGGGTTGAATATCCATCAACTTGTTAATAGATATATTCAACCCACTTCGGGGTTGAGGGGGAGAGTGGTTATTTCACTATCCCCCAATCGCTTCGCTTCATTGGGGGTTATTAACATTCAGACCTGCGGTCTGTCGCTTCTACTAAACACAAGGTTTTGCAACTGAACCCTCATCACTCACTATGGCAGCGCGTCATGTCGAGCGGAGCAAAGCGAAGTCGAGACATCTGTTTTTAAATTCGCTACGTTGAAAAAGTCAATAGCGCCTCAAAAAAAGATTTAGTTTTTCGTTTTCCCATCTTCTTCTCCTCTTACTGTGCTTTCGGAAACACAGCGGATGCTCATGGCGGTTAAACGAGGTTCCGTGCTTTGTACCGACACTCTGTTATATTCAAAGACCATGGTATAGCTGTTGGAACCATCAACCACACTGCTCCAATAGGTGCCGATACTGCCTACGTAATAGACCTCAACCGCACCAAATTTTCTAAGGCCTGCTGCCGGCAGAAACATCAACGGGTCGGGAGCTTCTGCATCGGCAAGGGAGGATTTGCCGTCTTTGTAATTACCCTTAGCATCATTCCAAACCTCTGTTCTGTAAATAGCGTAACCGTTAAGATCAGGACGATTAAACCAAAGATCCCGGCTACCGGAGATCCAAGCTTGAGAAGCATGGGCATTTTTAACAGGTACCCATGTAACATCGCGATTGCTTGGGGGAGTTGTACCGGTTGCGCTTGTGGAAAAATAGTCGCCAAGGGCTGAATTTGACGAACCATCCTCCTGACCAATCAACGCCCATTCGTGTTGAGTAGGAACGCGGAAACCGGTA
>JAISWY010000406.1 GCA_031270925.1 Candidatus Symbiothrix sp. | reverse complement strand
AGGTCTTTGTCGCTTCATAAAACTCGGACGAACCAAGTTCGAAAACCGGCGAACCGGCGCTCACTTTCTGCCCCAGACGGACAAACGATTTGACAATCCGTCCGGCAAACGGCGGAGCTATTTCCGCTAACCTGCCCGACACGGGACGAACGGTTCCGACAGTCTTAAACTCTGCCGAGAAGTCTTCCAGACGGGACTTTTGGGTAACTATCCGCTCCGAAACGGGCGAATGTTCGGACACAACGATTGTGTCGCCTTTGTATTGAATGTCTGCACTTTCCCGTGCAGGATTATGCTGTTTGCAAGACGCTGAGAATACGCACAGCGCCGTTGCTATGAATAGTAACTTGTTCATTTTAAATAATGATTAATAATTAATTACGAATTGCAAATGATAAATTACGAATTACGAATTACGGGGGAGCTGTTATTAGTAATTCGTAATTCGTAATTTGTAATTCGTAATTTAAAGCGGGGGACCCCGCAGGGAGATGCAGGCTACCGGATTGGAGGTAATTTTTTCCTCAAAAAAAGGTTGGATAAATATTTGTAATGACAGAAAGATTTCCATGCCGGCAACAGATAAGGCTACCTGAAGAGAATGGAAAACAGACAGGGCTGAAATCAGCGTCAGTTCGCTGTCGTCGTGCGTACCCGTCTGAGTGTGGGCTTTGTTGTGGAGATGCGAATGGACAATTGTAACGCCGTTGATGATGTGGCTGTGGTAAAAAGAACAGATGTTCGCGTAGTAGAATGCGAAAAAGGCGATTAAAATCAGGGCGATTGTCTGTTTGCTTTTTGGGGACATTTGTCGATACGTTTGGGTGGCAAAGGTATGGTTTTTTTGTGAATGTGCAAAATTGAGCTTGTCGAAATGGCTAAATCTTTTTTTGAGGTGCTATTGACTTTTTAACGTAGCGACCGCGTGGAGACATCCGATTTTAATTTAGCTGCCTTGAAAAAGTCAATAGCACCCCCCAAAAAAGATTTAGCCACAAATGCAGATATTTTATTCGTCAGCGGATTTGATTATAATTAACATTTTCAACTTATTTCCAATCGTCGGTGCGGAAAGGCGAAGCGGGCAAACCTGCGTCGTTCTGTAGATTGCAGACCGGATTATCCGACCATGCGTAACGCACTGCTACCGGAAACGCTACTTTCGGCGAACAAACGACAATCGTGTTTCCGTCGATATGCGCATCCGCCCAATGGAATTGATGGTCGGGGCCGGCAATCGAGAAACCGGTTAGCGCTTGGTTATCAGCTGTTTTCAAACCATCGGCATGAGAGAAATAAATTCTGATTCGATCGCTTTCGATGGTATAACATTGATAGAGTGGGCCGGAAAATTCGATGTTTTGCTTGTAAGTATTTGCACGCGCCGCCAATGCCAAGCGTTTGCCGACATCCTGCTTGTTTTTCGGATGAATATCAGCAGCATCGCCGATGTCGATGGTTACGGCCATTCCGGTATTATCCAAATACAGGGTTTGCAATTGCGCTTCGCGAAGTTCGGCCCAATCCGATTCGACCGGTTCGGCGTTACGCTTGCGGTAATTGGCTAATTGCACGAGGTAGAACGGGAAATCGTTATTCCACGCTTTGCGCCAATCACGAATCAGCAACGGCATCAGTTCCTTATATTGTTCGGCACGGTCGGCGTTCGATTCGCCTTGATACCATATTGCGCCGCGCATGGCATAAGGCACGAGCGGATGAATCATAGCATTGTACAATACCGACGGGCGGTGCGGCGAAGCAGGCGATACCGGCGCCGGTGCAAGATCGGCTGCATTGACTGAAACTTGGAATTTCCATTCGCCGGCCAAACTTGTTTTTGTTTCTTCCTCCTTGGATTTCAAAGCCATATAAATATTGTTGGCGTTGCCGTATATACCGCCGCCACCACCGGTATCGGCTACTCGAACGGCAATTTCGGCTTTGCCTTTTTTGACTAATGTGGCCGGAACGGTATAAATCCGAGCCTTGTCGTAACGATTGGTTTCGCCGGTTTGCCGGCCGTTGAAATAAGTTATGTCGTTATCGTCGATTACGTCCAAACTCAAAACTACCTCTTTGCCTGCCCATTCTGCCGGGATTTCGATTGTCCGGCGAAACCACACGATGCCGTCGAAATTCGGTAAACCGGCGTTTTCCCACAGTTGCGGGATATTCATGGTTTGCCAATCGCTGTCGTTGAAACCGGCTTGATTCCAAGCATTCCAACCTTTATCGGCGGCTAAAATTCCGGCTTCCCAGTCGGCTAATTTTTTTTCGTACTGTTGTATTGTTTCCACATCTTGGGTGCGGACGGCTTTTAGGGCATCGTGGAAATACGGCATGTTTTCCAAAGCATCGCCGCTCGTCCATGCTTCGGCCAAGGTTCCGCCCCACGAAGTATTAATCAAACCGATGGGAATATTCAAATTTTGATACAAATCGCGGCCGAAAAAATAAGCCACCGCCGAGAAATTCGCAATGGAAGCAGGCGTGCAGACTTGCCAAGATTGATTGATGATTGTTATATCGGATTGGGGTTGCGTGGAAGTCGCTTTTTCGACGTGCAGCAAGCGGATATTCGGATAATCGGCCGCCGCTATTTCCTGCAAATAGTTATCTATTTTTCCCCAACCTTCCAATGGCATTTCCATGTTCGACTGGCCGGAGCAAATCCAAACTTCGCCAATCAGTACATTGTTTATTTTCAAATCATTACCATCGGAAAACGAAATCGAATAGGGGCCGCCTGCATTGGGCGTTTTCAATCGAACCGACCACTTACCATCGGCATCCGCCGGAACGGAATAAGTCTGATTATCCCACGAAGTCGTGATCTTAACTGTTTTTTTAGGCCTTGCAGTTCCCCAAACCGGAGCGTTGGTTTGTTGTTGCAAAACCATATTATCTGAAAAAAAATCCGGCAAAACGATTTTTGCGGATAGTGGGGCAGCGCATAATGCGGCCACGACGAGAGCGAATAATTTGTTTTTCATGTGTAGAATTTATTTAAAACGAAAATCGACTGCAATATTAGTGAAATTTTGTGAAATGGGCAAGATAATGTGGAAACGGCTAAATCTTTTTTTGAGGCGCTATTGACTTTTCAACGCAGCTAAATTAAAAT
>JAISWY010000343.1 GCA_031270925.1 Candidatus Symbiothrix sp. | reverse complement strand
CAAATATAATCCCATACGGTTTTTGCTGTACAAATTATAAGCGCGATTCCCAAGCATCACATGCGATTGATGCAAATTTTTGTCAATTTTTTCCTTTATCGGCGGAAGGCTTTGCGGTGATTCCCGTTGATTTTGAAAAGTCTTTAAAGATTTAAAGACTTTCAAATATTTTTCAGCCAATAAGTGAATTTTCGCAAACGGAGTTTTCCCATAAAAGAAAAAAACCATATTTTCAGGCAAATAAAAATCATCCACAAACCGGCGGCAAGAATCTGATGTAAAGCTATTTACACTATCTTCCGTTCCCAAAATCGAATGTCCGATGGCATGGTTGTGAAAAATCAAGTTTTCAAATTCGTCAAAAATCAATTCCGAAGGATTATCTTCATAAGAATGAATTTCATCAATAATCACTTCGCGTTCCTTTTCGATTTCCGGTTTAGGGAAAACGGAGTTGAAAATCAGGTCGCCAAGCAACTCCATCGCCCGTTCGATATCGTCCGAAAGGCAAATCGAATACAAAAACGTTTCCTCCTTGGTGGTGTAGGCATTGAGTTCGCCGCCCACAGCCTCCATCCGGTTGAGGATATGCCATGCCTTGCGTTTGCGGGTGCCTTTGAAGAGCGAGTGTTCGACGAAATGCGCCAAGCCGAATTGATTGTCGAGTTCGTCGCGCGTTCCGACATTGACGGCAAAACCGCAGTAGGAAACCAGCGAATCGGAAGGTAAAACGATGATTCTTAGGCCGTTGGATAGAGTTGTTGTTGTCATTTGTTATTTTTGTGGAGGGCAAAGGTAGTGAAAAAAATTGACCTTTGCTTGAATTTTGTTGTCTGTATTCAGGAAAAGCGATGACGAATCGGCCATTCCAATCCCCAAACTATGGGAGAGCATAGGCATTAATTCAAGGAAATGATGAAACACAAACTTGTGTAGGAAGTTGACATAATATTTCATACCTTTGCCCTCGGTATCATGTAAAAAAACTACACAAAGAATGAACAGCCCAGCAAATTTCTCCAACCAACACACCCTGCTTGAAGAGATAAAAAGAGGCAACCACGCCGCCTTCGAATATCTGTTCAAGCGTTATTACCGTCGCTTGTATGGATACGCCGCCCGCTTCATCGATGATCCGGACACAGTCGAAGACATTCTACAAGAGTCTTTTATGAAAATCTGGGAGAAAAAAGACGCCTTGAAAGCCCTATCCGTTTCTTCCCTCCTGTTCGCTGTGGTGCGCAACGGATGTTTGGATTATTTGAAACATTCCGCCATCGTCAAACAGCACCGGATCGAATATTCGGTCAAGGCCGAAGGCGAAGAAAAACTCTATCATGCCGATTTCACTTTCGAGGCCGAATATGGAACGCTCTGCGAAGAATTGGAAGAACAAATCCGCTTAGTCATCGACGGCTTGCCGGCGCGCTGTAAAGAGGTATTTCTCCTCAGCCGCTTCGAAGGATTGACATACAAGGAAATCGCCGGAAAACTGCAAATATCCGTCAAAGCGGTGGAAAATCATATCTCGAAAGCACTGTCTATCTTTACCGTTCATTTCAAAAATAAATATCCGCTTCATATTTATATCATTTTAATTTCTTGGTTAATAGACGGATAAGTGTTTGTATCCATTTCAACAAAAGCAGAGATTAAAAAAAATCTCTGCTTTTTTATTTGATAGGGTAGGGTATCTTCCGAATGAATCGTTATATCAGTATCAAGTCAGCAAAAATTATGCAATACAACGAAAATGAAATCCGCCGTTTGGCACAACTCTATTGGGAAGGCAAACTACCGTTGAAAGACGAAGTCGTCCTTTTTGAATTTATTTCGTCCAACGAAGTAAACAAGGAAAAATACAGGAGTTGGGAAGAAGAATGGAATCTGTTGCAGGAACGCGATTTGTCGCTCAATCGGAAATGGCGTCGACTGCAAAACCGGATTTGGGTACGGGAAAATCTTTCCGAAGAAGTTGCCGGCAACCGCTTGATTCCGCTTTGGAAGAAATGGTCGGCGGCAGCGGCAGTAGCCTTGTTGATCATCAGCACTACTATCGGCATTCACGAACTGACGCTTCGCAACAACAAGGAAATATTTACTGTCGATGTACCGATGGGACAAAAAAGCAAATTAACCCTCCCCGACGGCAGCGCCGTTTGGCTCAATGCCGGCTCGCAAATTCAATATACCGGCAATTACAATCTTCGCAACAGAACGCTTGCTTTGACGGGTGAGGCTTATTTCGAAGTAGCCAAACAGACGAATAAACCGTTCATCGTCAAGTTGCGCGATTACGATATTGAAGTAAAAGGAACCAAGTTCAATGTATCGTCGTATAATAATGAGAAATATGTAAGCGCTTCACTGATGGAAGGCGCTATCTTGCTGCGATACAATAATAAGGAATACGCAATGAAGCCGGGCGAAACGATACGCTTGGATGTGGAAACCAAGCAACTCACTCTGCATCAAACCAATACGATACAATACCGCTCATGGACGGAAGATCGGCTCGAATACGGCGAAATTACTCTTGCGGAACTGTTCAACCGGTTGTCGCGGCAATACAACGTCAGGATACATACGGATGCGGCTGTTGATACTAACAAAACATTATGTGTATCCTTTAACAATAGAGAAACCATCGACGAAATATTGTACGGCATCTCGAAAGTGGCGTCTATCCGGTACAAATGCGAACGTAACGACATTTATGTGTCGAAAAAATAAACAATTAATAAATTAAATTATTTACTACCAATGAAAAACAAGTTTTTAAAGAAACGAGTCGCTATTCTTGTGTTTGGAATGTTTTTGTGTACCGTCGCTTTCGGGCAGTCGGTTACAAAGGATTTTCATCAAACATCGCTCAGCAATGTATTGAAAGAGATTGAGTTGCAAACGGGTCTGTCTGTCGTTTACGAAACGAAAGACATCGACCGGAACAAGCCCATCACCCAGTCTTTCAAAAATACGCCCGTAGAAAAGGTTTTGACGGCTGTGTTAGACGAAAAGACGAATTTTACCATTCGCGAAAAAATGATCATGATTTACAAAAAGGAAGTCGCGGATCAGGAAAAATTGAAATCGGGAATCTATTCCGGCGTGGTTAGGGACGACAACAACGAGCCGGTCATCGGCGCCAGCGTTACCATCAAAGGCAGTAAAACCGGAACGGTAACAGACATCAACGGAAAATTCTCCATCGAAACCGTCGAAGGTTCTACGCTCGCTGTGTCGTATATCGGATATGCGACGAAAGAAGTAATCTTAAAAGACAAAACCGATTTGCAAATTTCACTTCGGGAAGATCAGAAACTGCTCGACGAAGTGGTTGTAATCGGTTATGGAACGGTACGTCGCGGCGATTTGACGGGCGCTATCTCATCCGTCAAAGGCGACGATTTGCCGAAAACGGGTAACACCACCGTTGCGCAAATGTTGAAGGCGCAG